>NZ_JAAKGN010000092.1:0-18559 GCF_011039295.1 Modestobacter sp. KNN46-3
CTCCACCACGGCGACGACGGCGAAGACCAGGAAGAGCCCGGCGGCGATCCGGTGCAGCAGCGTCACCGGGAGGCGGTCGGCGAGCTTGCGGCCCAGGAACGCGGCCAGCCCGGAGATCACCAGCAGCAGCACCTCTCCTCCCATGGCGCCAGCGTAGGGCGGCCGGGCGGACCCGGCTGCTGGCCTGCGACGGCACCCGGAGGGGGCAGGCCAGCGGCCGGGGCGCTCAAGCGCCGCCCACCCGCTGCCGACTCCTCCTCCACGGCCGGCATGCGGCCGGACGGGAGCAGGGAGAGGCCATGCAGACGATCAAGCTCGAGGAGTCGCAGGACGTGCTGGTGCAGACGGCGGCGGTCGTCGCCGCCCAGCGCCAGTTCGCGCAGCGGCTACGGCAGCGGACCGTGGCCGACCCGCTCACCGGCCTGCCGGTGCGCAGCCTGCTCATCGACCGGCTGGAGCTCGCCCTGGCCGCCGCCGGCCCGGCGACCGGCCGACTCGCCGTCGTCTCCTGCAACCTCGACGGCATCACCGTCCTGGAGGACACCCGCGGCTCCGCCGTCGCCGACGCCGCCCGTGCCGAGGCGGCCGGCCGGCTGGTCGGCGCCGTGCGCCAGGGGGACGTCGTCGCCCGGATCAGCGCCCAGACCTTCGTCCTGCTCTGCCCCGGCATCCAGGTCGCCGAGGACGCGCAGGGCATCGCCCTGCGGATCGCCGCCGCGTTCGACGAGCCGCTGCGGCCGCTGCCGGGCGTGGAGCACCGGGTGCGGCTCAGCGTCGGCGTCGCGCTCTCCGGCCGGGCCTCGACGCCGGAGTCGCTGGTGGCGTCGGCCAACGAGGCGATGACCTCCATCCGGCACGACCGCCAGGGCAGCGGCCGGCACGGCTGACCCGCCGGCCCCTCAGCGCAGCGTCGGGTCCACTCAGCGGAGCGTCGGGATCCACTCCGCCAGCGCGCGGCCGATCTCGTCGGGCGAGTCCTCGGGCACGAAGTGCCCACCCGGCACCGTGACCTCGGTCAGCGCCGGCCACCGCCGGACCTTGTCGCGCTGCCGGCCGACCAGGATCGACCCCGGCTCGACGTTCACGAACAGCTTGGGCACCTCGCTGTGCGCCAGCCACTGGCCGTACCGGTCGACGACGTCGTGCACGCCCGGCGGCACGTGCTCGATCGGGAGCTGCCGCGGCCACTCCAGGGTGGGCCAGCGGTCGGCGCGCTCACCGAACGGCGCCCGGTACCGGTCGTGCGCCTCCGCCGAGAGCCCGCGCCGCACCTCGGCTGGGAGGATCTTCTCGACGAACACGTTCTGGTCGAGCACCTTGCGCTCGCCGTCGGCCCCGCGCATCGCCTGGAAGACCGGCTTGGCCGCGCGCGGCCAGTCCGCCCAGATCATCGGGGTGACGATCGCCTCCATGAAGGCGATGCCGCGCACCGCCTCGGGGTGGGTGGCTGCCCAGTCGAAGCCGAGCCCCGATCCCCAGTCGTGCAGCACCAGGGTGACCCGCTCGGTGACGCCGACCGCGTCCAGGAACCCGGCCAGGAACTCGGCGTGCCGGTCGAAGGAGTAGCTGCCCGGCCCGGGATCCGCCAGCTTGCTCGACTCGCCCATGCCCACGAGGTCGGGGGCGAGACAGCGGCCGAGGTGCCGCACGTGCGGGATGACGTTGCGCCACAGGTAGGACGACGTCGGGTTGCCGTGCAGGAAGACGATCGGGTCGCCCTCCCCCACGTCGACGAAGGCCATCTCCTGGTCAGCGACCTGCACCCGCGAGCGCGGGAACGGGTCGTCGGCGGGCACGGGCGTGCGGACGTCGTCGGCCATGCCCATGGATCTCCCCGCCGACCCGCCGTCCGAACCACCCCGACCACCAAAATGGCCATTTTGGTGGGTTGACCCTGACGCGGCGTCAGGCTGTTGCGTGAGCTCCGTCACCGAGGAGAGGAGGGGCGATGAGCTGGACGGTGGGTGAGCTGGCCCGGCTGGCCGGCGTCACGGTGCGCACGCTGCACCACTACGACCGGATCGGGCTGGTGCGGCCCAGCGAGCGCACGTCGGCGGGCTACCGCAGCTACGACGCGCACGACCTGGACCGCTTGCAGCAGGTGCTGCTCTACCGCGAGCTCGGGTTCCCCCTCGACGAGGTCGCGACCCTGCTGGACGACCCCGAGGCCGACCCCGCGGCGCACCTGCGCCGGCAGCACCGACTGCTGCGGGAACGGCTCGAGCGCACCCAGGCGATGGTCGCGGCCGTGGAGAAGGAGATGGAGGCACGGCAGATGGGGATCTCCCTGACCCCGGAGGAACGGTTCGAGGTGTTCGGCGACTGGCTCCCGGAGGAGTACGCCGCCGAGGCCGAGGAGAGGTGGGGCGACTCGGACGCCTGGGCGCAGTCGCAGCGGCGCACGGCGGCGATGACCAAGGAGGACTGGCTGCGGGTCAAGGCCGAGGGCGACGACGTCGAGCGCCGGTTCGCCGCCGCGCTGGCCGGCGGGGTGCCCGCCGACTCGACCGCGGCCCAGGACCTGGCCGAGGAACACCGACAGCAGATCAGCCGGAACTTCTACGACTGCTCGCCGGAAGTGCACGCCGGGCTGGGCCGGATGTACGTCGAGGACGAGCGGTTCACCGCGTACTACGAGCGGATCGCCCCCGGCCTCGCGCAGTACGTGAGCACCGCCGTCCAGGCCAACGCCGCCCGCCAGAGCTGAAACCCGCCCGAGGGGCCGAAGTCGCGATCTCGGCCCCTCGGGTGCGGGACGGCCCCTCGGGCGAGCGACGTCACGTCCCCCCAGTGCCGCCGGGCGGGCGGCGGGCCGCATCCTGGTCATGTGGTTTGGGTGATCGGGCGACTACAGCAGCCCTGGGTGCAGCGGATGGTCCGGGCGGCGTTGGCCGCGGGGCTGTCCTGGCAGGTGGCGCTGTTCCTGCCGCCGCAGCTCGCCGAGTACGCCTACTACGCCCCGCTCGGCGCCGTCATCGCCGTGCACCCGACGATCGCCGACTCGGCGTCCGCCGCCTGGCGCAGCATCCTGGCGATCCTGCTCGGGTTCGCACTGGCCGTCGGGGTCTACGAGGTCACCCGGGTGGTGCCCAACGCGCTCACCATCGCGCTGATCGTCGGGCTGGCGATCGTCGTCGAGCAGTGGCGGATGCTGCGCGAGCAGGCCAGCTGGGTCAGCTTCGCCGCCGTCCTCATGCTGACGGTCGGGACGTCGGACCCGGCCGAGTACGCCGTCCGGTACGCCGGGCTCACCCTGCTGGGCGCGGTGATCGGCGTGCTGGTGACGACGGCGCTGTTCCCACCGCTGCAGCTGACCACCGCCGTCAACCGGATCGCGCGCACCCGGGAGACGCTGGCGGCCCACCTCGAGTCGATGGCCGCCGCGCTGCGCAGCGGGCAGCTCCCGGCGCCGCACGAGTGGGAGGACCGGGGTGAGGCGCTGGACGTCGCCCTGGAGCAGATGCGCCGGGCGGAGACCCAGGTCGAGCGGGCCCGGCGGGCCAACCCGCGCGCCCACCGCTGGCAGGGGGCGGCCGGCAGCATCCGGGACCAGTCGCGTGCACTCGACCGCGTCGCCGTGCTGGTCGACGACCTCACCACGCTGGTCGTGGAGTTCCAGCCGCACCGGCGGGGGCTGGACCGGGTGGACGACGGCACCGGCTGGGTCCTCGCCGACGCGCTGGACGGACTGGCCGGCGTGGTGCGGCTGCCCTTCCACGACGCCGCGGACCAGCCCGACGACCGGGACGCCGCGATCGCCGCCGCGGTGGCTGCGTCGAACCGGCTGACGGCGCTGCTGCGCAACTCCGAGATCGCCGACGACGAGGGCTTCTTCGCCCTCGGGGCGGTCACCGTCGGGATGCACCGGTCGCTGCAGACGCTGGAGGCGCACGTCCGCTTCCCCGCCGCTGCCTGACCTCGGCCCGACCGGGGCGGTGCCGGTTGCACGTGGAACGTCCGCCATCAGGGGAATGAGGACGACGCCGTCCCTGAGCGGGGCTAAGGTCTCCTCCTCGTGAGCCGCATCGGTGAGGTCCTGGTCCCGGCGCGGCTCGGCACCGGGTTCCGCTGGCTGCTGGCCTCGTCCTGGACGACGAACCTCGGGGACGGGATCGCGCTGGCCGCCGGGCCGCTGCTGGTCGCCTCGCTCACCCAGGACGCGTTCCTGGTCGCCCTCGCCGCGACGGTTCAGTGGCTGCCGCCACTGCTGTTCGGCCTGGTGGCCGGGGCGCTGACCGACCGGCTGGACCGGCGGCTGATCGTGCTCACCGTCGACCTCGCCCGCGCCGCCGTCCTCATCGTGCTCACCCTGGCGGTGGCGACCGACCGGGTGTCCATCGTCGCGGTGCTCGGCGCGCTGTTCCTGCTGGCCACCGCGGAGGTGTTCGCCGACAACAGCTCCCAGACGCTGGTGCCGGTGCTCGTTGCCCGCGAGGACCTGGCGGTGGCCAACGGGCGGCTGCAGACCGGGTTCATCACGGTGAACCAGCTCGCCGGGCCGCCGCTGGGTGCGGCGCTGTTCACCGTCGGCGCGGCGTGGGCGCTGGGCGTCCAGGCGGTGCTCGTGGCGCTCGGGGCGGTGCTGATCACCCGGGTGGTCCTGCCCGCCCGGGGGCGCGTCGAGGGGCAGCGGACGGCGATGCGGCACGACATCGCCGAGGGGCTGCGCTGGGTGCGGCACCACGCTGCCGTCCGCACGCTCGTGCTGACCATCACGATCTTCAACGTCACCTTCGGCGCCGCCTGGTCGGTGCTGGTGCTCTACGCCACCGAGCGGATCGGGCTGGGCGAGATCGGGTTCGGGCTGGTGACCACCGTCGGCGCCGTCGGCGGCATCGTCGGCGGGCTGACCTACGGCTGGATCACCCGCCGGGTGAGCCTGGGCGACCTGATGCGGATCGGGCTGGTCGTCGAGACGCTGACCCACCTGGCGCTGGCTCTCACCTCCAGCCCGTGGGTGGCGCTGCCGGTCTTCTTCGTCTTCGGGGCGCACGCCTTCATCTGGGGGACGACGTCGGTCGCCGTCCGGCAGCGGGCGGTCCCCCAGGCGCTGCAGGGCCGGGTGGGCAGCGTCAACGTGGTGGGCGTCTACGGCGGGCTGGTGGTCGGCTCGGGCATCGGTGGGGTGCTCGCCCAGCACTGGGGCGTGACCGCCCCGTTCTGGTTCGCCTTCGCCGGGTCGGCCGTCTTCGTGGTGCTCATCTGGCGCTCGCTGCGGCACATCGCCCACGCCGACGAACAACTGGCGCCGGCCCCCGCCTGACCCGGTCGCCGGCGGCGGCCCGGGTCGGGCCGCACTGCCGACCGTCGAGCCGCCGCACGCCGCGGCTCGACGGTCGGCGAGGTGGCTCCACCCGGACTCGTTAGACGCGGATGAGCAGCTCGCCGTGCAGCATGCCCAGCCAGCCGTCGTCGGCCTCGGCCCACGCCAGCCACGCGTCGGCGATCGCCTGCAGCTCCTCCTGGGTGGCCAGACCGTAGGTCCGGGCCTGCTCGGCGAACGCCGACGCGGTCGCCCGCCCGGCCCAGGAGCGCCCCCACCAGGTGCGCTCGTCGGGGGTCGCGAAGCACCAGGCGGACGTCGTGGCCACCGTGTCCCGCAGCCCGGCGGCGTGCGCCCAGGACCGCAGCCGCCGGCCGGCGTCCGGCTCGGCCCCGTTGGCCCGGGCCACCCGCTGGTAGAGGTCCAGCCAGCGGTCCAGCCCCGGAGACGCCGGGAACCAGGTGGTCGCGGCGTAGTCGACGTCGCGGACGGCGATCAGCCCGCCGGGCCGGCAGACCCGGGCCATCTCGCGCAGCGCGGCGACCGGGTCGGTCAGGTGCTGCAGCACCTGGTGGGCGTGCACGATGTCGAAGGAGTCGTCGGCGGCGGCCAGCGCGTAGCCGTCGCCCACCCCGAACTCCACCGTCACCCCGGCCTGCTCGGCCAGCGCACGGGCCTCCGCGAGCGGCGCGGGCGACACGTCGAGCCCGACCACCCGACCCGGCGCCACCCGGGCGGCGAGGTCGACGGTGATCGTGCCCGGCCCACAGCCCACGTCGAGGAGCTCCAGCCCCGCACGCAGGTGCGGCACCAGGTGGGCGGCGGAGTTCTCCGCCGTGCGCCAGCGGTGGGACTGCAGGACCGGTTCGGCGTGCCCGTGCGTGTAGGTGTCCACGGCGACACCCTGCACCGTCAGCTCACCCAGTGGAACAGCGTTCTCGCAATGGGACGGGTC
Source organism: Modestobacter sp. KNN46-3 (assembly GCF_011039295.1). NCBI lineage: Bacteria > Bacillati > Actinomycetota > Actinomycetes > Geodermatophilales > Geodermatophilaceae > Modestobacter > Modestobacter sp. KNN46-3. The sequence goes on from NZ_JAAKGN010000092.1 coordinate 6,219, forward strand.
AGCTCTCGGCGGCCAGCACCGCCGCAGCCAGCGGCACGGCCCGCTCCCGGTCGGTGGGCACCAGGCCGATCCGGGTGCGCCGGTCCAGCAGGTCGTCGACCGTCCGCGCCCCTTCGGCCCGGACGGCGAACCGCAGCTCCCCCACCGTCTCCGGGCGGCCGTCGACCACCGGCTCCTCCCCCAGCCCGGCGACCACCGTGGCCTCGGTGCCGTACCGGCGCACCAGCCGGGCGGCGGCGTCCACCCGGGCCAGCGCCCGCCCGGGCGCGGCACCGACCAGCGGCAGCCGGGCCGTCGGCGACCGGACGGCGCCGCGGCCGAGCCGGGTCACCACGGCGTCGACCGCCTGGGCGGCCGTCGACCGGTAGGTGGTCAGCTTCCCGCCGACCACGGTGAGCACCGGCCCGTCCCAGGCCAGCAGGGGCCGGCGGGACAGGTCGACCGGGGCGCCCCCCGGCCCGTCGCCCGCGGGAGCCGACTGCGCCAGCGGACGCAGCCCGGCGTAGGCACCCACCACGTCGGAACGGTCCAGTGGCCGGGCCAGCACCCGGTTCACGGTGGCCAACAGCTGCGCCACCTCGGCGTCGCTGGGCACCGGGTCGTCCTCGGACGCCGGCCCGGCCACCGGCTCGTCGGTAATCCCCAGGTGGACCAGCCCGCCGGGCTGGGGCAGGGCGACGACGAACCGGGTCCGCGACCCCGGCAGCGGCACGGTCAGCGCGGCCGTCGGCGCGCCGAGCCGGGCCGCCGGGACGACGAGGTGCGATCCGCGCGAGAGCACCAACCGGACGCCGGGCGCCAGCCGCTGCGCCCACGCCCCGGTGGCGTTGACCACCACCCCGGCCCGCACCGTCGTCGACGGTGAGCGCGACCGCCCCGCCGTCCACGCCGGTGACCGTGACCCCGGTGAGCACACCGGCCCCGAAGGCGGCGGCGGTGCGGGCCAGCGAGACGACCAGCCGCGCGTCGTCGACCAGCTGCCCGTCCCAGAAGACGACGCCGCCGCGCCCCGGGCGCACACCGGGCACCAGCCGGGAGACGCCCTCCGGCCCGATCCGGCCGGTGCCGGGCAGGGAGCGGCGCCCGCCGGGCACGGAGAGCCGGACGGCATCGCCCAGCCGCCCGCCGAGCCCGGCCAGCGCGCTGACGTCCCGGCCGGCCACGTCGGGCACCAGGAACGCCAGCCGCCCGACCAGGTGGGGTGCGGTGACGCCCATCAGCACGGCGCGCTCCCGAGCGCTGTGCCGGGCCAGCCCGATCTCCCGCTGCGCCAGGTACCGCAGCCCGCCGTGCACCAGCTTCGACGACCAGCGGCTGGTGCCCGCGGCCAGGTCCACGCGCTCGCACAGCGCGACGCTCAGCCCGCGGGCGGCGGCGTCCAGCGCGACCCCGGCGCCGGTGACCCCACCGCCCACGACCAGGACGTCGACCCCCTCGGCGACGAGCCGGTCGAGGTCGCGGGCCCGGCGGCGCGCGTCGAGCGCTGCGGGCCGGGCGACGTCCCTCAGGTCCGGCTCGGGCACCGGCAGACTGTAGCGGTGCCCGACCGGCCGGCACGGTCGATCCACGGCGAGGCGCACTGCGCCCCGGGTGATCGCGTTTCGGCAGCTCCGCTCGGGTACCGGTGCCCTGTGTCCAGCGGCCCCGATCCTGTCGCCGGCGAGGTGGTCCGGGCCGAGGACGGGGCCGGTCCGCTGCTCCGGTTCTCCGGCCGCATCGACCGGGAGGCCGTGCGCCGCTTCCGGGTGCTGGTGACGCCGGCGGACTGGCCGGACCGGGCAGACCTCTCCGCGGTGACCGAGATCGACGCCGCGGGCCTGCAGCTGCTGGTGCACCTCAGCCGCAAGCCGCTGCGCCGCGGGCAACGCCTGCGGCTGCTGGCCGTGCCCGCCGCGCTGCAGCCGGCGCTGGTGCGGGCCGGGCTGTCCCGGCTGCTCACCGGGGACGGTGTCGCGCCATCCGGAGTCGCAGCGGACCCGGATCGCCCCGCGCCCGGCTGACCGGCCCGTGGGCGGCGACTGGCGCACAGCGCTGCGGTCAGGTTAGCCTCGCCTCACTCGACGCGAGGTGGGTGGGATGGGTCTGCGACTGCCGGTCGGCGGTGTCACGGTGCTGCTGGGGCCTGCGGGCGCACGGGCGGACACCATGGCCGCCCTGGACCCGGGCAGCGCCCGGTGCGCCGGAGGGCACGCCTCCCTGTCCGTGGTGCGGCTGACCGCGGCACCCGGCGACGACGTGCAGCAGCGGCTCGCCACCGTCGCGCGAGCGGGCACCGGGACGGCGTCCGTCGTCCTGGTCGACCGCCTGACCGACGGCCTGGCCGCGCACGACCGACGCACGGTGCTCGCCGCACTGCGGCCGGTCGCGACCGCGGGCCGCGCCGTCCTCGTCGACGACGGCGACCCGATCGCGGCGCTGTCGGTGGCCGACACCGTGCTGCGCACCCCGGCGCTGGCCCTGGAGCAGGTGGCCGACGCCGACGAGCTGGAGCAGCTGGTCGGCTGAGCCGGCAGCCCCACCGGGCCGCCGACGGGGGTCAGCGGGTGGTGTAGGTGAGGCAGTCCGCCGCGTCGGCGGCCGAGCCGACCTGCACGGCGGACGCGCGGCACTCCAGCGCCTCGTTGTGCACGCAGTCCGAGCGGTGGCAGGCGCCGACGACGCCGGTGCGCTCGAGCCCGGCGCGGAACGAGATCTCCACGAAGGTGCCGCAGTGGGCGTGGTCGCCGCCGACGGTGATGGCGCCGGCGTGGCAGGCATGGTCGGCGTTGTAGGAACAGCTGTCGACCGAGCAGTCCTGCACCTGGGGCATGTCCAGCATCTGGGTCATGACCCGAGGCTGACAGCTCCGCGGGGTGCCCGCCAGCCAGGAGAGGCTGCCCTGGCCGGTGCCGGGGGCGGCGCGGACTCACCCCTTCCGGGCTGGCCGACCCGAGCAAGATCGAGCAGGCTCGGGGGATGCGTGCCCCGAACCCCACGACCCCCGGCGTGACCAGTGAGGTCGGCCGGCTCCGCACCGTCCTCCTGCACCGCCCCGGCGCCGAGCTGCGCCGGCTCACCCCGCGCAACAACGACGAGCTGCTCTTCGACGGCGTCCCCTGGGTGGCCCGCGCGCAGGAGGAGCACGACGCGTTCGCCGCCGCCCTCACCGACCGCGGGGTCGAGGTGCTGCACCTGGACCGGTTGCTGGCCGAGGTGATGGCGGTGCCGGCCGCCCGCGCGGAGGTGATCGCCGCCGCGGTCGACGACCCCCGGCTCGGCGCCACCCTGCAGCACGCCACCACCGCCCACCTCGACGGTCTCGCGCCCGAGGACCTGGCCACCGCCCTGATCGCCGGGGTGGCCCACGACGAGCTGCGCGGCGGCCGCGGGCTGGCCTACGAGCTGATGGGGCGCGGGGACTTCGTCGTCCCGCCGCTGCCCAACCTGATGTTCACCCGCGACTCCTCGGTGTGGGTCGGCGGGCAGGTCGCCGTCACCTCGCTGGCCATGCCGGCCCGGGACCGGGAGAGCGCGCTGACCGCGGCGCTGTACACCCACCACCCCCGGTTCGCCGGTGTCGAGCAGCTCTACGGCCCGCACCTGGAGCACCTCGAGGGCGGCGACGTGCTGCTGCTGTCCCCGGGGGTCGTCGCCGTCGGGGTGGGCGAGCGCACCACGCCCGGCGGCGCGGAGCGACTGGCCCGGCGGGTGTTCGCCCGCGGGCTGGCGCACACGGTGCTCGTCGTCCCGATCGCCCAGCAGCGGGCGACCATGCACCTGGACACCGTCGCCACCATGGTCGACGTCGACGCGATGGTCATGTACCCGGCGATCGCCGACCGCCTGCAGGCCTGGACCGTGACGGCCGGGGACGCGTCCCCCGACACGGCCGAGCTGTCGGTGCAGGGCCCGCAGCCCTTCCTGATCGCCGCCGCGCAGGCGATGGGGATCGACCGGCTGCGGGTGATCGACACCGGGCTCGACCCGGTGACCGCCGAGCGGGAGCAGTGGGACGACGGCAACAACACCCTCGCGCTGGCCCCGCGGCTCGCCGTCGCCTACGAGCGGAACACCGTCACCAACGCCGCACTGGAGGCCGCCGGGATCGAGGTCGTCGCGATCGCCGGCTCGGAGCTGGGCAGCGGCCGGGGTGGCCCACGCTGCATGAGCTGCCCGGTGGTGCGCGACGCCGTCCCCGCGTAGTCGGTCAGGGGGCGGGGTCGAACGCGGCCACGGCCGGGTCGAAGACCTGCTCCCGGTGGACGTCGCTGCGCCCCGGGCTCGAGGTCAGCTGCACCACGGCCAGGCCCGCCGGGGTGTCGGCCAGGGCCAGGTCGACCCGCTGGCCGAGGTCGTCGAGCCGGTACACGTCCCAGGTGGCCGACCCCGTCTCGCGCTGACCCACCGGCTCGAGGGGCTCGCCGGTGCCCAGCTGCGCGGCCAGTTGCGGGAGCAGCTGGTCAGCCGTCGCACCGGGCACCACCTGCTGCACCAGCGAGACCAGCGGCGACTCCTGGAACGCACCGGGGAGCACCTCCGACCAGCCCTCCGGCCGGACCCCGGCGATGCCCAGCTCCTCGCTCTCCCAGGCCGTCATCTCCACCTGCACCCCCTCCGCGGTGAAGGCGGGGAGCTCGACGTCGTCGACGCAGGAGGCGTCCGGCTCGCTGTCCGGGTCGGCGAGGAAGTCGCGGGTCAGCTGCACCGCGCACTCGTGGGTCGCCACCGAGCCGTGCCCGGTGGCGGGGAACTCGACGAAGACGCTGGCGCCGAGCTGCTCGGCCAGCTGCGCACCCCACCGGGGCGGGGTGATCGGGTCGAGCTCACCGGCCAGCACCAGGGTGGGCAGGTCGCTGGTCAGCGCGTCGTCCTCCCCCGCGCCGGGCTCACCGGCGTCCCAGTCGGCGCAGACGTCGAAGACGCCCGGCCCCATCGTGGGGGTGCTGTCGAAGAAGCTCTCCACCAGCGGGTGCTCGGCGGTCGCGTCCGCCACCGCCGCCGGGTCGCTGAAGCTGATCTCCTCCTCGCACTGCACGGCCAGCTGCTGACCGACGCTGACCAGGTCCAGCTGCTGGGAGAAGGCGCTGAGCAGCAGGCCGATCGAGCCGAAGTCGTCGTTCGCCGCGGCCTCGACGATCTCCGGGAGGAACGGGATCAGCTCGGTCGAGTACATGCTCTGGAAGAGGAAGCCGACGAGGCCGGCGCCGTCCAGCGGGCTCTCCACCCGCTCGCCGGTCGTCGGGTCGAGGACCGTGACCGTGGCAGGTGCGGCGTCCAGTTCCGCGACCAGGTCGGTGACGGTCTGCTCGAGGTCGGGGTACCGCTCGGCGCACCCGGCGTCGGCGGCGCAGGTGGCGAACAGCGCCTCCAGCGCCCGGGCGGCGTTGCCCGGCGTCTCCTCGTAGAGGTCGGCGTCGATGGGGTACGCGGCGTCGAGCACGACCGACCGGATGCCCTCGGGGTGGTCGCGCATGGCGGTCTGCGCCAGCCGCGTGCCGTAGGAGATCCCGTAGAGGTTCCACTCCTCGTGGCCCAGCGCCCGCCGCAGGTCCTCGAGGTCGGCCGCCGAGGCCGCGCTGTCGTAGTCGGCGAAGTCGACGCCCTCGTCGACCAGCCGCTGCCGGCACTCCTCCAGCGAGGCCGCGGCCTGGGCCGCCAGCTCCTCGACCGGCTCCTCCGACCCCAGCGACTCCCGCACCCAGGAGCTGTACTCCTCGCACGCCAGGGACGGCTCGGTCAGCCCGGTGCCGCGCTGGTCGAGGAGGACCAGGTCCCGGTCCTGGGCGAGCGGCTCGTACAGCTCCCCGAACGCGAGCGGCACGAACTCCAGCGCACCCTGGCCCGGGCCGCCGGAGAGGTAGACGAGCGGGTCCTCGGCCGGGTCCTCGGCCGCCGCGGCGACGACGCCGAAGGCCAGGCTGACCGTGCCGGCACCCGGGTCGTCGCGGTCGGCCGGCACCTCGAGCGTGCCGCACTCGATGTCGACCCCGGCCGGGACGTCGAAGTCGCAGGCGCCCCACTCGACCTCACGGGCCGCCGAGGTCGACGCCGTCCCCGCCGCGTCCGCGCCGTCGTCCTCGCCGTCCCCGGTGCAGCCGGCCAGGACCAGCAGGGCGAGCGGGAGCACGGCCAGGCGACGGTCCATCGGGTTCCTCCGTGTTCGCTGCCGGTCGGGCCGGCCGGTCAGGGCGCGCAGTCAACCAGGCGCCCGGGTCAGGCGGCGGCGCGCTCGCCGCTGCGTCGGGCGCGGACCGCGGCACGGGCGGCCGGGCCGGCGGCGCGCGAGCCCGGCGCCGCCGGGCGCCCCGCCCACCGACCGGGCTCCCGCTCCCGGGCCGTGGCCCACGGGGTCACCGGCGGGGCGACCCGCTCCCCGGTCGGCCCGGTGCGGGCACCCCGGTTGCGCAGCGCGAGCCAGCTGACCAGCACGGCGCCGCCGAGGAGCAGCAGGTGCCCGACCGCCCGGCCGGTGTGCACGTGACCGGCACCCAGGTCACCGACGGTGACCCAGGCGAGGACCGCGGTGAAGGGCAGCAGGAAGGGCAGGGCCCCGGCCGCCAGCCGCGGCAGCACGGCGACGCCCAGGAAGCAGGCGGCCAGCCCCAGGTTCCAGGCACCCGTCTCGTGCGCCAGGTGCACCGGGGCGGCCGGCGCAGCACCGACCCCCAGCAGCGTCGGCAGGCTGACCGCCAGCTGACCGGCGCCGACGGCCAGCAGGGCCAGCCGCAGACCGGCGTCCAGCCACGCCCGGGGGCGGGCCGCCGGCTGCACCGCCGGCAACCGGCCCAGCACCGCGGCGGTCACGTCGGGCATCGCCGTGACCGGGGTCAGCCGGGCCCGGCGGGTCACCTCTGCCGCGGCCTCGGCCCACCCGCGGCAGGCCGGGCACCGGCCCAGGTGCTCGTCGACCCAGGTCTGCGGGGCGCCCGGGGACTCGCCGTCCAGGCCGGCGGAGACCGCCTCACGACAGGCTGCACAGCTCACGGTGGCATAGTCGCCGCCGACGACCGCAGAGTTCCCGGAGGGTCCACGTGGGGCAGCTGGAACGTCTCGCTGCCCGTGCAGCCGAGGGCGACAGCCTGGCGCAGGCCGCGCTGATCCGGGAGACGCAGACCGACGTGTGGCGGCTGTGCGCGCACCTGGCCGACCGCCAGGCCGCCGAGGACCTCACCCAGGAGACCTACCTGCGGGCCCTGCCGGCGTTGCGGGGCTTCGAGGGCCGCTCGTCGCTGCGCACCTGGCTGCTGTCCATCGCCCGCCGGGTCTGCGCCGACCACCTGCGGGCCCGCAAGCGGCGCGGCCTGGTGCTGGTCTCCGACGACACCGACCTGGCCGACCTGGTCCGCGACGTGCCGGACGACGAGGTGGGCGGGTCGGTCGCCGCGCAGGACGTGCTGGACCGGCTGGAGCCCGAGCGCCGGGAGGCCTTCGTGCTCACCCAGCTGATCGGGCTGCCCTACGCCGATGCCGCCGAGGTGGTGGGCTGCCCGATCGGCACGATCCGCTCCCGCGTGGCCCGGGCCCGCGCCGACCTGGTCGAGGCGCTGGTCGCCGCCGACCACCCCCGCACCCGCCGCCCCTCCTAGGGCCAAGGGCGCGATCTCGGCCCCTGACGGTCAGGGGTGCTGGGCCGCCAGGCGGCGGAGCCGCTCGTTGTAGGCGGTCAGCTCCGGGTCCTCGCCGCTCTCGCCGCGGGCGATCGCCCGGTCGCGCGCCCGGTCGGCGGACCGGTTGGCCCGGTCCTCCGAGCGGGTCCACTGGAAAAACACCACCGCCAGCACCAGCACCGTGGGGAACTCCCCGAACGACCAGGCGATGCCGCCGGCCGCCCCCTGGTCGTACAGCGGGTCGATGCCCCAGGACTCGGGCGGGGTGGTGTAGCTGGTGAGCAGCAGCGTGTTGCTCATCATCACGATCACGCCGAAGAACGCGTGGAAGGGCGCCGGCAGCAGCAGCTCGAGCATCCGCGCGCCGTGCCCGGAGCGCCGGGGCCACGGGTCGATGGCCATGATCGGGCCGAAGAACAGCAGCCCGGTGACCAGGAAGTGCAGCAGCATGAACGTGTGCCCGGGCACCGTCGACATCAGCTCGTCGAACAGCGGGGTGAAGTAGACGCCGTAGAGGCTGGCGATGAACAGCGGGATGGTGAACAGCGGGGAGGAGACCAGCTGACCCAGCCGGCTGTGCAGGGCCCCGAGCAGCGCCCGCCGCGGCATCCCAGCAGGCCCCTGGGCCGCGGGGAGTGCGCGCAGCATCAGGGTGACCGGGGCGCCGAGCAGCAACAGCAGCGGCGTGATCATGCTCAGCACCATGTGCTGCACCATGTGCAGGCTGAACAGCGCCATCCCGTAGCTCTGCAGGCCACTGGCGGTGACGTGGAACAGGGTGGCGCAGCCGATCAGCCACGCGGCCGTCCGGGACGGCGCCCAGCGCACGCCCCGGCGGTGCAGCCGCCACAGCCCGACCAGGTAGCCGAGGGCCAGCAGCACGGCGAGCCAGGCCACCGGTGAGGCGGCGGCCAGGTCCAGACCCAGCACCCGGCCAGCGGTCGGCGGCAGCTCCGGGACGTGCATCGAACCCATGCCGCCGTGCTCGTGGCCCACGTTCGTCCTTCCTCAGCTCTGCTGTGCGGCCCCCACGGTAGGCCTGGCCCGGCCCTCTCGCCGCAGTCGCCGAGGGGGCCGGGTCCTCCGGCTCAGCGGAGCGTGACCTGCCGGGACAGCAGCCCGGCGCGGGCCCGTCGCTCGTCGGCGTCCAGCGGCTCGGTGACCGCCAGCGCGGCCTCCAGCCGGGAGTGCAGCTCGGCCGAGGGGCCGGCCCACTCGGCACCGGGCACGGCTCCGGGCACGTCCCACACCGGGACCACGAGCCCGAGGGCGCGGAAGGCGCCGGCGTACCGGGTCCCCTCCCCCAGGCTGAGCTGCTCGGCCGCACCGAGCCGGGCCAGGGCATCCAGCAGCGCCTCCTCCGGCTCGGGGCGCACCCAGCGCACGTGGCCACGCTCGGTGGTGGGCCGGCACCAGTAGGCGGCCTCCAGCCCGTCCAGCCGGACCGTGGGCATCACCATCTCGTTGGCCTGCTGCAGGCTCGCGCGGGCGGTCGCGTCGACGTCGGCGCCCTCCAGCCAGAACTCGAAGTCGTCGTGCACGGTGACCTTGAACGGAGCCGAGAGGTCCAGCAGCTCCTGCAGCCGCGGCCCGGCCGAACCGGCGGCACCGATGGGGCCCGGGTCGACGGGGGCGCCGGCCGGGGCCTCGAGCGCGGCGGCGAGCGCGGTGCCGAGGTCGCGGCTGACGTCGTCGGAGGAGGTCTGCAGCTGGACGCCGAGCAGGATCTCGCCGTTGGCCCGCACCAGGGCGGCGGTGCCGCCGGGGAGCACGCTGGCCAGCGTGACCGACCGGCCCTCCGTCGTGGTCAGCCGGGCGGTGGCGGCCGGCACGAGCTCCCGCAGCGCCACCCAGTCGACCTCGCCGGGCAGGCCCTCGAACGGGCGGAGCACCGGCTGGCCGTAGCCGGAGCCGTGGCAGTGCTTGTAGCGGCGGCCGGAGCCACAGGGGCAGGGCGCCTTCGGGTTGGTCTCGCCGTCGGTCGCGGCAGGGGCGGCGGGGCGACGGCGGGTCGTGGAGCGGGCCATGCATGCGAGCGTAGGAGGCGCCGTCGGCGACCGGGGGACGGCGTCCCGTCCGGCCGGCGCCCTTAGGCTCTGCCGGTGACAGTGGCTCCCGTCCCGTTCGACCTGACCGACCCCGCGCTCGTCGCCGATCCCTATCCGGCGTTCGCCGTGGCCCGCGCCGCCGCGCCGGTGCAGTGGGACGAGCGGCAGGGGCTGTGGCTGACCTTCGGCCACGCCGAGGCCAACGCCGTCCTGCGGGACCGGCGGCTGGGCCGGATCTGGTCGGACCGGACCCCCACCGAGCGGTTCGAGAGCTTCAACCTGATCCACCGCAACGCCATCCTGGAGATGGAGCCGCCCACGCACACCCGGCTGCGCCGGCTGATCAGCGCGGCGTTCGCCCGCGGCCACGTCGAGCGGCTGCGGCCCTGGGTGCAGGAGCTGGCCGACTCCCTCGTCGACTCCCTGGTCGAGCGCTCCGCCGGCGAGAGCGACGTCGACGTGCTGTCCGGCATGGCCGAGGAGCTGCCGGTCGCGGTCATCGCCGAGCTGCTCGGGGTGCCGGCGGCCGACCGGCCGCTGCTGCGCCCGTGGTCGAACGCGATCGTGAAGATGTACGAGTACGGCCGGACGACGGAGATCGAGGCCGACGCCGAGCGGGCCGCCGCCGAGTTCGTCGCCTACCTGCGCGAGCTTGCCGCCGAGCGGCGGACCACCCCGGGCGAGGACCTGCTCACCCACCTGGTCACGGTGCGCGACGCCGAGGGCGACCGGCTCACCGAGGACGAGCTGGTGACCACCTGCATCCTGCTGCTCAACGCCGGCCACGAGGCGACGGTCAACGTCAGCGGCAACGGCCTGCTGGCACTGCTGGAGCACCCCGACCAGCTCGCCCGGCTGCGCGCGGACCCGGGCCTGCTGCCGACGGCGATCGAGGAGCTGATGCGCTACGACTCACCGCTGCAGCTGTTCGAGCGCACCGCCACCGAGGACGTCGAGATCAGCGGGGTCACCGTCGCGCGCGGACAGAAGATCGCCGCCCTGCTGGGCAGCGCCAACCGCGACCCGGCCGTCTTCGTCGACCCGGACACCCTCGACGTCGGGCGCGCGGACAACCCGCACATCTCCTTCGGCGCCGGCGTGCACTTCTGCATCGGCGCCCCGCTGGCCCGGGTGGAGCTGCAGGCCTCCTTCGGCGCACTGCTGGGCCGGACGTCCCGGCTGGAGCTGGCCCGCCCGGCCCGGCGTCGTCCCGAGTTCGTCATCCGCGGCCTCCAGGAGCTGCCGGTCGTCCTCACCGGCCGCTGAGCCGCCGCCTCATCTCGTTGCCCCGGGGGACGACCTCGGCGGACCGGTCCACACGGTGTCCATGATCGGTCACAGCTCGTGCGGACCGCGTCGTGGAGCCGGCAAAAGGTCGCCGCCGACCGGTTTCTCCGGCCGACGGGCTGCCTACCGTGGGTCGTCCGCCACACGGCGGGCTCCGGACGACGGCACCGCCGAACCTGCCCACCGTCGCCCGGACATCACGAGACCACGGGCAGGCGCGGGGGACCCACCTCGCAGGACCAGGCCTCCGGGCCTTGGGGTGAAGCCGCAGCACGCGGCCGGGCATCTCTCGCCCGAACCCGACAGCTAACTCCGCAGGCGGCGAGAGGCACACACACCCATGCTCAATCGCTTCACGGCACGGCGCGACCGCTCCACCGGGCGCTCCGCCCTCGCTTCGGCGGCACGTCCCGCCATGGTCGTCGCGGCAGCCGCGGCGATGTCCTTCGGGGTCATCGCACCGGCCCAGGCCCACACCGGCAGCCACACCGTCAGCCCCGGTGACACGCTCAACGAGCTCGCTGCCAGCCACGGCACCACCTGGCAGGACATCCACGCCGCCAACCGCGACACCATCGGCAGCAACCCGAACGTGCTGCGCGTCGGCCAGGTGCTGACCATCGGCGGCGGCTCGGCCCCGGCGGCTGCACCGGCGGCCGCACCCGCGGCGGCGACCGGCACCTACGTCGTGCGCCCCGGCGACACCCTCGGCAAGATCGCCGCCCAGCACGGCACCACCTGGCAGGCCCTCTACGCCGCCAACCGCGGCACCATCGGTGGCGACCCGAACGTGCTCCGCGTCGGCCAGACCCTCACCCTCGGCGGCGGGGCGGCCCCGGCAGCGCCGGCGGCCCCGGCACCTCGCCCGGTCGAGCAGGCCGCCAGCCGCAGCGCCGACCGGACCGCCACCGGTGACCCCCGCAGCATCGGCCGGACCATGGTCGCCGAGCGCGGCTGGGGGACCGGCGAGTTCACCTGCCTGGACAACCTGTGGACCAAGGAGAGCAACTGGGAGACCACGGCCGACAACCCGAACTCCAGCGCCTACGGCATCCCGCAGGCGCTGCCCGGTTCGAAGATGGCCTCGGCCGGTCCGGACTGGCGCACCAACCCGGCCACCCAGATCACCTGGGGCCTGGACTACATCACCGACCGCTACGGCACCCCGTGTGGCGCGTGGGCGCACTTCCAGGCCAACAACTGGTACTGATCGACGAGCGGCGCGGGTGGGTCGGCGCAACTGCGCGCTGACCCACCCCGCCGGTGATCCGGGCGACCGGACCTGACGACGACGCCCCGGCCGGGCAACCGGCCGGGGCGTCGTCCGTTCCGAACGAGGTCCTCCGACCTCTGTCCGAGGCGCACTCATCGCGCCCGCTGAGCCGTTACCGGATCGTGACCCAAGGACGTGGGGGCCAGC
>NZ_JAAKGN010000093.1:0-18463 GCF_011039295.1 Modestobacter sp. KNN46-3
CGGCCAGCACCGCGACCAGCGAGGCGGCGACACCCGTCGAGGCCAGCAGCGAGCACAGGGTCCGGGCGGAGACGAGGTCGTGCCGGGCGTCGACCAGGACGACGTCCCCGGCGTCACCGTCGAGCAGGCTGGACAGCTCGGGGGGCACGATGCGCACCTGGTGGGCCAACAGCCCCAGCGCAGGGAGGACCTCCGTGGTGGCCTGACGGGCCGAGGTCATGAGCACGAGTCGCATGTCGTCTCCTCACTGGGCGGACCCAGGCCGTCGACCGCGCTGTCGAGGTGAGGCTGCAGGATAGCGGACGTGCGTCGCCGTCCCGGTGAGGTCGTGACCCACCGCACGGTCCGGTCGCGCGCCGGCGACACGACGGTGCGCGGCGCGCTCGGCGGTCCGGGCACCCTCTGCGAGGATCGCGGGGTGACGCAGGCCGCTCCGGACACGCAGCTGTCCCCGCGCGCCCACCACCTCCCGGCCGCCGGCCTGGTCGTCGTGGTGACCGCGGTGGCCGTCGGGTTGCCCGCTGCGCTCGGTGACACGGGGCGGGTCGCCTCGGTGGCGCTGCTCCAGGCGGGCCTGGTCGCCGGCTGGGTGGTCGCCACCGGCATCCGTGGCTTCGCGGGCTCCCTCGCCCTGGGTGGCGCCACGGCCATCGCGGCCGACGTGGCGATCCTCCTCCCGGCCCGCCCGCAGCTGGACTGGCTGCTGGCGGTGCTCGGCCTGGGGTTCCTGGCCGCCGTCGTCCACCAGATGACCCGCCCGGCACCCCGCCGGTACCTCGTCGCGTCCCTGGCCGGCGTCGTCCTGCTGCTGTGCTCGGTCTGTGCGCTGGCGGTGCTGCTGGGGGTCGCCCGGCTCGAGGGCGGGTCGCGGGCGCTGGAGACGGCGGTGCTGGTGGTCGGTGCCGCACTGCTGGTCGGTCACCTGGTCGACGTCGTGCTGCCCCGCCCGGAGATCACCCCGGACGTGCCCCGGGGCCTGCTCGGCGTCGTCCTCGCCGTGCTGGCCGCCACGGGGGTGGCCCTGCTGGACCGCGAGGGCGACGCGCTGGTCGACGTCCTGTCGGCGGCCATCTACGGCGCGGCACTGGGTGGGGCGGCCGCGCTGACGGCGCTGGCCGCCTCCTACGTCGTGGCCGAGCGCGACGAGTGGACCTGGGCGCTGCCGGTGGTGCAGGCGGTGCTCCCGCTGGCCGCCGTCGCGCCGGTGGCCTACGCCCTCGCCTCGTACGGCGCCGGCTGAGCGGCAGGGGAGACTCGACACGTGAAGGCACTGCTGATCGTCCTGCTGCTCGCCCTCGGCCTGCTGTTCCTGGTCGACCGGGTCGGCGTCTCCGTCGCCGAGGGGCAGGTCGCCCAGCAGGTGGCCGAGCGCGGTGGGCTGGCCGGTGCGCCGGAGGTCGACATCACCGGGTTCCCGTTCCTCACCCAGGCGGTGGCCGGTCGTTACGACGAGGTGCGGATCAGCCTGACCGCCGAGCAGCTCGGCGAGCCGGCCGGTACCCGCGCCGACGTGCAGCTGTACGGGGTGCAGGTGCCGTTGTCCGACGTGATCTCCGGTTCGGTCCAGGCGATCCCGGTCGAGCAGGTCGACGGGACGGCGACGCTCTCCTACGAGCTGCTCGCCCAGGAGCTCGGCGGCGACACCCGGCTGGCCCCGGAGGGCGACCGGCTGCGGATCGACCGCACGGTCGACCTGGCCGGGATCGAGGTCCCGGTCATCGCCCGGGGCACCGTCACCCTCGACGGGCGTGACCTGGTGGTCGACGTCGAGGACGCGTCGGCAGCGGGCGTCGACGTCCCCGGCTTCGTGCTGGACCGGGCCGTCGACGTGCTCGACTTCCGGTACCCGGTGCCGGAGCTGCCCTTCGGGCTGGAGCTGACCAGCGTCGACCCCGGGGAGGACGGGGTCCTGGTGGTGGTCGCGGCGACCGACACGGTGCTGCAGGGCTGATCGGCGCTGCCCGGCGGATCCCCCGGAATGTGCCCGGCGGGGCGCCCGTTGTCCCTCAGGTGACCACGACGACCAGCACCGCCGACGCCGCGGCCGCCCTCGCCCGGCTGGGCGTGCGTCCGGCGGAGGCGGAGCTGACCGTCGTCCAGTTCTCCACGGCCTTCTGCGGGCCGTGCCGGGCCACCCGTGCCCGGCTGCAGCGCCTGGAGGCGACGCACCCGGGGTTGTCGTACGTGCACGTGGACGCCGAGAGCCACCTGGACGAGGTCCGGGCGCTCGACGTGCGGGTCACGCCGACGCTGATCTGGCTGGACGACGCCGGGACGGTGGTGGCCCGCAACGCCGGCGCGCCGGGGCCGGCTGAGCTGGCCGCTCTGGTGGCCGCTCATGTGAGGTCGGGGCGATGATCCGCTACCCTCGCGCCGTGGGCCCCCTGCTGACCTCGCGCCGCACAGTCGACCTGTGCCGCGTCGGCAGCACCCGCTGTCCGGCCTGCTGAGGCCGCACCCCCGCGCCGGAGACTCCGTCCCGCGCCGCTCTCCGTACGCCCTGGTCCCGCCGGACGTGCGCTCCGGTGGACACCGGCTCCGCGGTCCCGCACGGGATCGGCACCCGTTCCAGATCTGCACCGCACGACGTCCGCACCATCCGCCCCACCTGATGGAGGAACCACACCCATGAGCCGTAGCGACGTGCTCGTCACCGCCGACTGGGCCCAGGAGCACCTGGGCGACCCCGGCCTCGTCTTCGTCGAGGTCGACGAGGACACCAGCGCCTACGACGGCGGCCACCTCGAAGGCGCTGTCAAGCTGGACTGGAAGACCGACCTGCAGGACCCGCTGCGCCGTGACTTCGTCGGCCGCGAGGCGTTCGAGGCACTGCTCTCCTCGCGCGGCATCGGCAACGACGACACCGTGGTGCTGTACGGCGGCAACAACAACTGGTTCGCCGCCTACGCCTACTGGTACTTCAAGCTCTACGGGCACCGCGACGTGAAGCTGATCGACGGTGGCCGCAAGAAGTGGGAGCTCGACGGCCGTCCGCTGTCCAAGGACGCCGTGGAGCGCCCGGCCACCACCTACCGCGCCAGCGAGCCCGACCTGTCGATCCGCGCCTTCCGGGACGAGGTCGTGGCCTCCATCGGCAGCAAGAACATCATCGACGTGCGCTCGCCCGACGAGTTCTCCGGCAAGATCCTCGCCCCGGCGCACCTGCCGCAGGAGCAGGCGCAGAAGGCCGGCCACGTGCCCACGGCGATGAACATTCCGTGGAGCAAGGCGGCCAACGAGGACGGCACGTTCAAGAGCGACGAGGACCTGGCCAAGCTCTACGCCGAGCAGGGCTACGACGAGACCAAGCCGACCATCGCGTACTGCCGCATCGGTGAGCGCTCGAGCCACACCTGGTTCGTGCTGCGCGAGCTGCTCGGCAAGTCCGACGTCAAGAACTACGACGGCTCCTGGGTCGAGTACGGCTCGCTGGTCGGCGTCCCGATCGAGAAGTGAGCTGACATGTGCGGAGCCCCGAAGCAGGGCGGCAGCCTGGCCGGTGTCGACCTGAGCACCCAGACCGTCATCCAGGGATCGGTGTGGCACGACGGCACCCCGGTGGCCGGCGCGTACGTGCGGCTGCTGGACTCCACCGACGAGTTCACCGCCGAGGTGGTGACCAGCCCGGAGGGTGAGTTCCGGTTCTTCGCCGCGCCGGGGAACTGGACGCTGCGCACCCTGGCGCCGGTCGGCCGCGCCGAGCGCGCGATCGAGGCCGAGGTCGGGCTGAACGAGACGACGCTCGCCATCGCGTAAGGACCTCCTTCCTCCCCACCCTTCGCAAGCTCAGGGCGGGCCCCTGGAAGCAGGCCGATCAGCGCCCGCTCCGGCTCCGGCCGGGGCGGGCGCTGTCGTCTGCGAGCCGGCGCACCCACCACACGGCGGCCAGCATCAGTGCGGTCCCGGCGGCCACACCGCCGCCGCGGAAGGCGGCCTCGACCGCGGCAGCGCGCGGGTCGGCCGCGCCGGGGACGGCGGTCAGCCCGCCGACGACACCGGCTCCCGCCACCACCAGCCAGGGCGCCCACCAGGCCGGCCGGGGCGGCGCCGGGACGGCGGACGTGCGCCGCCACCACCACACCAGCCAGGCCAGCAGGACCAGGAGCCCGAGCAGCCCGCTGCCCTCCTGGGCCCACCGGTGCCCGGGCAGGCCCGCCCACGGCTCGCGCAGCAGCGCGACGTGCTCGGTGCCCCAGCGGCCGGGGTGGGTGAACTCGTCCCAGAGCACGTGCGTCGCGGCCCCGACGAGGGGCGCCGCCATCGCCAGCGCCGCCTGTCCCGGCGTGCGCAGTCGCCGGCGCAGGCCCAGCCGCACACCGTCCAGCCGGCCCCGGAGGCCTGCCGGGGTCGCGTCCAGCGCCGGCGCCGCCAGCACGCTGTGCCAGAGCACCCACAGCAGCGCACCGAGCAGCAGGTCCACGGTCACCACGGCGAGCGCGGTGTGGGTGCGGAAGCCGGGGTGCACGGGCAGGTAGTAGGGCAGGTCGGGGGCGAGGCTCCCGGCCACCAGTGCCGAGGCGGGCAGTGGGGTGCGCAGGAACGGCAGGACGGCGGCGGGGTGGCTGCCGGTGAACGGCACCGGTCAGAAGCCGAGCAGGCCGGAGAGGTCCTGCATGGCGTGGTCGAAGAAGGCGTCGGCGTCGACGACCGAGCCGACGAAGTGGCCGAACAGCTCGAAGCTCACCGCACCGAACAGCGAGCTCCAGGCGAGCAGCGCCCGAGCGCGTACGCCGTCGTCCAGGCTCGGGTGGTCCCCGCCCAGCACCTCCGCCGTCTCCGGGCTCACCAGGGTCGGCGTCCGGCCCGGCGCGTCCGGCAGCAGGCCGGCCCGGGCGGCGTCCCCGAGGACCCGGCCGAGCACCACCCCGACGCGTGCAGCCGCCGGCACCGTGTCCAGCGGGGCGGCGTAGCCGGGCACCGGTGAGCCGTAGAGCAGCGCGTACTCGTGCGGGTGGGCGAGTGCCCAGCGGCGCACCGCGCGGCACACGGCGAGCCACCGCTGGGCCGGCGGGGCGGTCGGGTCGTCGGCCTCCTCGGCCGCAGCACCCAGCGCGTCGTAGCCGTCGATGATCAGCCGGGTCAGCAGCTCGTCGCGGCTGGGGAAGTACCGGTACATGGCCGAGGAGGCCATGCCCAGCTCCCGTGCCACGGCGCGCAGGGACAGGCCGGTGGCCCCGACGGTGGCCAGCTGGGTGCGGGCCAGGTCGGTGATCTCGGCGGTGAGGTCGGCGCGGGCGCGCTCCCGGGCGGTGGGCGGCACCCGGGCAGCATGCCATCCGAGACTGGTGCTCGCAATCGAGAGCACCGCTCTTGACGGACGCAGTCGGGAGGAGGAAGGTCACCGCCATCCGAGAGCGGTGCTCTCGCAGACCTGAGGAGATCGAAATGGCGCGACACGTGGTGGTCGGCAAGGGGCCGGTCGGCTCGACGACGGCGCGGCTGCTGGCCGAGCAGGGGCACGAGGTGCTCGTGCTCTCCCGCAGCGGTGGGGCCAGCACCGACCAGGTCGGACACCGTGCGGTGGACGCCGCCGACGTCGAGGCGTTGACCGGCGTCATCGGCCGGGCCGACGTCCTCTACAACGCGGTCAACCCGCCGGACTACACCCGCTGGTCGCAGGACTGGCCTCCGATCGCCGCCGCTCTGCTCGGCGCCGCCGAGCGCACCGGTGCCCTGCTGGTGACCATGGGCAACCTGTACGGCTACGGCCGCCCGGCCGGCCCGATGACCGCGGGCTCCCCGCTGGTCGCCACCGACGTGAAGGGGCGGCTGCGGGCGCAGATGTGGCGCGACGCGCTGGCCGCGCACCAGGCCGGCCGGGTCCGGGTGACCGAGGCTCGGGCGTCGGACTTCGTCGGCCCGGGGGTGCCACCGGCCCAGTCGCACCTGATGCGCCAGCTGGCGACCCTGCGTCGGGGCAGGCGGGCCTGGGTGATCGGCGACCCGGACGCGGTGCACAGCTGGACCTACGTGCCCGACGTCGCCGCCACCCTGGTCGCCCTCGGCACCGACGAGCGCTCCGCCGGGCGGGCCTGGCACGTGCCCACGGCCCCGCCCCGCAGTCAGCGCCAGGCGCTGACCGACCTGGCCGCCGCGCTGGGCGCACCGCCGGCCCGGGTGAGCGGCCTGCCGTGGCCGGTGCTCCGGGCGGTCGGGCTCGCCGCGCCGGTGATGCGGGAGGTCGTCGACATCCGGCACCAGTGGGACGCCCCGTTCGTCCTCGACGCGACCGAGACGACCGAGACGTTCGGCCTGCGGCCCACACCCTGGGACGACGTCGTCCGGGCGACCGCCGCGACGGGTGTGCCGGTCTGACCCGGGGCACCGCGGTCCCGGAGGGGTGGCGCGGATACCGTGGCGGCATGGGTCTGTTCTCCGCCTGGGTGCTCATCACCCTCGTCGCGCTGGTCGCGCTGGGCTTCGCCGCCTCGGCGTGGCGGGTCGCCCGCGCCGAGCGTCCGGGGCGCGCACGATGAGCGCCCCCGTCCCGCCCGGCCTGCCGACCGGGCCGGTCGCCGGTCCGACCGAGCTGCCGGTCCCGGACACCGTCGACGTCCGCGAGGGGCCCGAGGTGGCCCACGAGCTGCTGTCGGTGCTGCCGCTGCTGGGCGAGTGGCACGGGGAGGGGCAGGCCGCCGGCACCGAGGGCGACCACCGCTTCGGGCAGTGGGTCCGCTTCGCCCACGACGGGCGTGGCTTCCTCAGCTACGAGTCGCGCACCTGGCGGCTGACCGCCGACGGCCAGGTCGCCGGCCCGGACCAGCGGGAGTCCGGCTTCTGGCGGCCCCGCGGCGAGGAAGAGGTCGAGCTGCTGGTCAGCTCCCCGGCCGGCCTGGTCGAGATCTACGTCGGCACGGCCCGGACGACGACCAGCTGGGAGCTGGACAGCGACGTCCTGGCCCGTACCCCCGACCACCCCGACACCAGCCGGGCCAAGCGGCTCTACGGCATCGTCGACGGCGCCCTGCTCTACGCCGTCGACCGGGCGGCGGGCGACCAGCCGCTGCGCCCCACCATGTCCGCCCGCCTGGAGAGGATCCGCTGAAACCCGTGACGCAGCCCGCCACCACCCCCCGTCAGGTCGCCGACCGCTACGTCGACGCGGTCTGCGACCTGGACCCCATCGTCGCCACCCAGCTGGGCACCCGCCCCGGTGACGACCGGCTGCCGGACACCAGCCCGGCCGGGCTGGCCGCCGAGGCCGAGCTGATCCGGGCCACGCTCGCCGAGCTGGACCGCGTGCTGGCCGCGGACCCGTCCCTGGACGACGACCCGGTGGAGCGCCGCTGCGCGCGGCTGCTGCGGGAGCGGCTCACGGCTGCGCTGGACCTGCACGAGGCCGGCGAGGACCTGCGGGCGGTGTCCAACCTCTTCTCCCCGGTGCACTCCATCCGGCAGGTCTTCTCGATGATGCCGACCCGGACCCCGGAGGACTGGGCGGTGCTGGCCCGCCGGCTCGCCCGGGTGCCGGCCGCCTACCGGGGCTACCGCGAGTCGCTGAGCGCCGGGGCCGCGCAGGGCCTGTTCGCCGCCCCCCGCCAGGTGCACACCGTCGTCGGGCAGCTCGACGAGTGGCTGGCCGGTCCCTACTTCGCCGGGCTGGTCGCCGCCGGCCCCGACGAGGTGCGCGCCGAGCTGGACGCCGCAGCTGCTGCGGCCGACGCCGCGGTCGCCGCCGTCCGCGACTTCCTCCGGGACACCTACGCCCCGCAGGCCGAGGGCACCCCGGACGCGGTCGGCCGTGAGCGGTACGCCCGCTTCGCCCGCTCGTGGAACGGCTCGGACCTCGGCACGGGCAGAGGCCTGGAGGAGGCCTACGCCTGGGGCTGGGCCGAGCACCAGCGGATCCTGACCGAGCAGCGCGCCGAGGCGGACAAGGTGCTCCCCGGGGCCACGCCCATGGAGGCGATGCGCTGGCTCACCGAGCACGGCGAGGCCGTCGAGGGCGTGGAGCCGGTCCGGCAGCGGTTGCAGGCGATGATGGACACCGCGATCGAGGCCCTCGACGGGGTGCACTTCGACATCGCCGGCCCGGTGCGCCAGGTGGAGGCGATGATCGCCCCGCCCGGCAGCGCCGCGGCGCCGTACTACACCCGGCCGACCCAGGACTTCTCCCGTCCCGGCCGCACCTGGCTGCCGACGCTGGGCCGGGAGCGCTTCCCGCTGTGGGACCTGGTCTCGACCTGGTACCACGAGGGCGTCCCCGGGCATCACCTGCAGCTCGCGCAGTGGGCGTACGTCTCCGGCGACCTGTCGTCCTATCAGACCTCGCTGGGGTCGGTCGGGGCCAACGTCGAGGGCTGGGCGCTCTACGCCGAGCGGCTGATGGACGAGCTGGGCTTCCTGACCGACCCCGGGGCCCGGCTGGGCTACCTGGACGCGCAGCAGATGCGCGCCGTCCGGGTGGTGGTCGACATCGGCATGCACCTGGAGCTGCCGATCCCCGACGACGCCGAGGGCGCCGTCGCCGCGCACCGGGGCGAGCCGTGGACGCCGGAGCTGGCGCGCGCCTTCTTCGGGGAGAACTGCGGCCGGGACGCCGACTTCCTGGACAGCGAGCTGGTCCGCTACCTTGGCATGCCCGGGCAGGCGATCAGCTACAAGCTGGGGGAGCGGGCCTGGCTGGCCGGCCGGGAGGCGGCCCAGCAGGCGCGGGGCGCCGACTTCGACCTGAAGGCCTGGCACATGGCCGCGCTCTCCCAGGGCAGCCTCGGCCTCGACGACCTGGCCGCCGAACTCGCCCAGCTCTGACGCCTCGTCACCACCAAAATGGCCATTTTGGTGGTGCCTGAAGCCAGAGGGGCCAGGATCGCGACTTTGGCCCCCGCGGCGCACCGACCACCAAAATGGCCATCTTGGTGGTCGGAGACCTGGGGCCGTCAGCTGTCGGGGGTGTCGGGTGGGGTGGGGTTGACCTGGTCGGCGTCCCAGGTGGTGCGCTGGCCGGGCGCCGCGGGGACGACCTCCAGGCCGTCGACGGCGAACAGCTCGGCGATGCAGGCGGCGCTGCCCCCGACGTAGGTGCTGACCAGGTCGATGTCGGTCACCACGCACCAGGCGCGGTCGGCCGGCCACCACAGGTTGGCGCTCTGCTCGAACGGCTCGGCGGCCATGTTCTGCGCGGCCAGCTCGATCGGCCCGTTGATCAGCCAGTACTCGCGGTCGGGCAGGCTCAGCGTCGGGTGGTCGGCGATGACGGCGCCGCCCTGGGCGACGGCGAACCAGCAGACGTCGGGGGTCGTCGTCCAGCGGGACAGCACCGCGACCAGGCGTTCGGCGACCGGGGCGGGGAGGTGGCCGCGGGCAGGGGCGCCGTGCCACAGCGGCGACTGGTCGTCGTTCTCGAAGTACTCCATCGCGCCGGTGACCGAGCCCCACTGCATCAGCGGGTGCACGGTGGTGCCGTTGGCGGCTGCGACGGAGGCCCAGGGGACCTCGACGTCGTCGTCCCCCACGTACCGCACGGCGGGGTGGAAGACCCGGGCCACGGCCTCGAAGGAGGAGGGGACCAGCGCGGCCACGGTCGCCGGCGTGGCGGAGGAGGCGGACTCGGCGAGCCAGATGCCGGCCGAGGTGTCCAGGGCGACGGAGCGACCGGTGAACTGCACGCCCGACTCCTCCCCCAGACAACGGACAACCCCCGGGCTGCTCCGCGGCGCTGTACCCACCGTGGTGGGGAGCGGCTCACGGGCCGACTGGACAACGTCGGCAGCCCGGGGGTCGGGTGACTGTCCGGTTCTCGCCTGCCGCCATCGACGGACGGGCGGGAGTGCCGTCGCTCAGGCTGTGGGTCTTCCACAGGCTCTGAACGGGCGGCCCATCTGGACGGCGGCTAGCGGACAGCCACCTCACGTGTCCTGTAAGTCATCAACTTCGGGACCACCTCCTCTCTCGTGTGCCACGACGGTACGACGCGGACGAGAGCTCGGCAACGACCTTTTCTCAGGTGTCGGACGACGGGCCGGCCGTCCGCCCGGGCGGGGGCGTGCCCTCCCAGTCCGGGTCGTGGGTCGCCTTGTCGTCGACGGTGCGGATCTGCCGGCCGTCCTCGGTCTGGTAGACGTCGGGCACGCCGTCGGCGTTGACGTCCGCCGTCTCCTCCAAGGCGATCCGGCGGTAACGGCGGTCGCGGGTCTTCAGCAGGATCGCGGCCAGCGCGGCCGCCGTCAGGGTGCCGACCAGGACACCGACCTTCACGTGCTCGTCGCGCAGCGAGCCCTCGCCGTAGGCGAGTGCGCCGATGAGCAGGGAGACGGTGAACCCGATCCCGGCGAGCATGGACAGGCCGACGACGTCGGGCCAGCCCAGCGACTCGTCCAGCTCGGCGCGGGTGAAGCGGGACACCAGCCAGGTGGCGCCGGTGATGCCGATCGTCTTGCCGGCCACCAGGCCGACGACGATGCCGATGGCGACCGGGTCCGACAGCGACTCGGCCAGACCGGAGAAGCCGCCGATGGTGACGCCGGCGGCGAAGAAGGCGAACACCGGGACGGCGAACCCGGCGGAGATCGGGCGGATCCGGTGCTCGAGGTGCTCGGCCAGGCCGGGGCCCGCGTCCGGGCCGCCGGCGGCCTGACTGCGGACGACCGGCACGGTGAAGGCGAGCAGCACCCCGGCGACGGTGGCGTGCACCCCGGACTCGTGCATCAGCACCCAGGTGATGACCGCGAGCGGGATGAGCAGCCACCAGGAGCGGATCCGCTTCTGCACCAGGAACCCGAAGACGGCGAGCGGGACCAGCGACAGCAGCAGCGGCGTGACCGCCAGCTCGGAGGTGTAGAAGATCGCGATGACCGTGATGGCGAGCAGGTCGTCGACCACGGCCAGCGTCAGCAGGAAGGTGCGCAGCGCGGTGGGCAGGTGGGTGCTGATCACCGCGAGGACGGCGAGGGCGAAGGCGATGTCGGTGGCCGTGGGGATGGCCCAGCCGCGCAGCGCGCCGTCGCCGGTGCCCAGGTTCACCAGCACGAACAGGACGGCGGGGACCACCATGCCGCCGACGGCCGCGGCGACCGGCAGGGCCGCCCGCCGAGGGTCACGGAGGTCGCCGGCGACGAACTCCCGCTTGAGCTCGAGCCCGACCACGAAGAAGAAGATGGCGAGCAGCCCGTCGGCCGCCCAGGTGCCGAGGGTGAGGTCCAGGTGCAGCGACTCGGGGCCCACCCGGGTGTCGCGCAGCGCCTCGTAGGACTCCGCCCAGGGCGAGTTCGCCCAGACCAGGGCGATCACGGTGCCCACCAGCAGGAGTGCCCCGCCGATGGTCTCCTTGCGGAGGATCGCGGCGATCCGCGTGGCCTCCGGGTAGGACCCCCGGCTGAACAAGCGGGTGGGTGTGGTCACGTGGCGGCTCCGTTGTGCAGGGTCGGGAAGAGAGTTGCCGACCAGACTTCCCGGCGCACCTCGGACGAGGTTACCGGGCCAGCAGCTCGCCCACCCGCCGGGACAACCCGGCGTCTCCTCGGGAGACCCCGTCCAGGCAGGTGACCGTGGCGGCGCCCCGGATGCCGGACAGCAGCCAGACCGCGTCGGCGCCCTGCAGGTCCGCCATCGAGCCGGCGGTGACGGCGGTCGGCCACCCGGCGGCCTCGGCCCGCTCGAAGAGCCGGGCCTGCGTGGTGCCGGCCAGGATCCCGGTCTCCACCGGCGGGGTGTGCAGCCGACCGCCGGCGGCCCAGACGACGGTCGAGGTCGGGCCCTCCAGCAGCCTGCCCTCCACGGAGGTGAGGACGACGTCGTCGGCGCCGACCGCGTGCGCGTGCCGCAGGGCGGCCATGTTGACCGCGTAGGAGAGCGTCTTGGCCCCGCCCAGCAACCACGGGGCGGTGGCGCGGACGTCGGCGGGCACCCCGAGCGAGAGGCCGACCACGGCGATGCCCTCCTCGCGCTGCCGCAGCGTCTCCTCCGGCACCGGGGCCAGCAGGGCCAGCAGCGTCGGCGGGGTGCCGTCCCCGAGGCCGCGGGTCAGCAGCACCCGGCAGGCCCCCTCGACGTCGGCCGGCCAGTCGGCGAGCCCGGCCGCCACCACGGCCCGGACGGCGTCGTCCCCCGGGTGGGTCAGCGCCATGATCGACGCCGAGCGGCGCAGCCGGTCCAGGTGGGCGTCCAGGTGCGGCGTCGTCCCGGCGACGACCAGCACCGACTCGAAGGCGCCGTCGCCCCGCCCGAGCCCCAGGTCGAACCCGGTCACCACCGGTTCGTCCGGGGCCACCACCGTCGCCGCGCCGTCCCGCCAGACCACGACCCGCGCGTTCGTCACGGCGTCCACCCTGCCGTACCGGCGAACTAGGCTCGGCACCGTGTCCGGACCGGAGAGCGCGCCGCCGTTGGCCGCCGAGCTGCGGGCCCGTGGTCTGCGGCTGACCAGCCAGCGACAGCGGGTGCTGGCGGCCGTCGCGGCGCTGGAGCACGGCACCCCGGAGGAGATCGGCGCCCGGCTGCGGGCCGAGGCCGGCCCGGACGGCGCCGCCCCGGACACCTCGACGGTCTACCGCACCCTGGAGCTGCTCGAACGGCTCGGCCTGGTCTGGCACACCCACCTGGGCAAGGGCGCACCGATCTACCACGCCGCCCAGCACCCGCACCTGCACGTCGTGTGCCAGTCGTGCGGCGAGATCCACTCGGTCGACCCGGAGCTGCTCGACAGTGCTGCGGAACGTCTGAGCGCTCAGCTGGGTTTCACCCTGGACGTGGGCCACGTGGCGCTGTCCGGCACCTGTCGAGCCTGCGCGGAGAAGGAGAACGCATGAGCTCCCCCCTGCTGCAGCGCCCCGGTGCCGTGGCCCTGGACGTCGAGGGTGGCGGCTCGGTCGCGGCCCACTACGGCGAGCCGCTGCCCGAGCAGCGCCGGCTGGCCGAGGGTGCCGGCCTGGTCGACCGCAGCGACCGGGACGTCGTCGCCGTCCCGGGGCCCGACCGGCTGAGCTGGCTGCACGACCTGACCTCCCAGCACCTGCGTGAGCTGCCCGACGCGACCGGCACCGAGGCGCTGTTCCTCGACCCGAACGGCCGGGTCGAGCACCACGCCGAGCTGACCGAGCTGGCCGGCACGGTCTGGGCCGACGTGGAGCCCGGCACCGGCGCGGCGCTGACCGCCTGGCTGCAGAAGATGCGGTTCATGCTGCGGGTCGAGCCCGAGCTGCGCACCGACGGCTGGGCACTGCTCAGCCTGGTCGGCCCGCAGGGCGACGCGGTGCTCGCCGCGGCCGGCTGGCCGGTACCGGCCGGGGAGCACGCCGTGGTGCCGCTGCCGGACGGCGGCTGGGCGCGTCGGATGCCGGCGCTCGGCGACGGGACGGCGGCGGTCGTCGACCTGCTGGTGCCGCGGGGCGACGTGGGCGCACGGGCCGATGCCCTGCTGGCCGCCGGTGCGGTGCTCGCCGGCCTGGACGCCTACGAGGCGCTGCGGGTCGAGGCCCGCCGTCCGCGCGCCGGCATCGACTCCGACCACCGCACCATCCCGAACGAGCTGGTCTGGCTGGACACCGCCGTCCACCTGGAGAAGGGCTGCTACCGCGGGCAGGAGACGGTCGCCCGGGTGCACAACCTCGGTCGCCCGCCGCGCCGTCAGGTGCTGCTGCACCTGGACGGGATGAGCGAGGTGCTCCCCGCGCCGGGCACCCCGGTCACCGCCGGCACCCGCGAGGTCGGCCGGGTGGGCAGCGTGGTCCGCCACCACGAGCTGGGCGTGATCGGTCTGGCCCTGGTCAAGCAGTCGGTCGCGCCCGACGCCGACCTGCGGGTCGGGGAGGCGGTCGCCGTGATCGACCTCGACGACGCCCCGGCGGCGCTGGACGACACCCGGGCGGCGGCCCGCGACCGCGTGCGCGCGGTCCGGTCTGCGACGATCGGCCGGTGAGCACTCCGGTCGGCGTCCAGGGCACCCTGCTGACCCTGGCACCGACCGGCGCTGAGTCGGCCAAGGTCGACGTCCCGGCGCTGCCGGTCACCGTCGACGAGGTGGTCGCCACCGCCCGCGACTGCCGGGCCCTCGGCGCCGCCGTGCTGCACCTGCACGTGCGCGGCACCGACACCCGGCCGACGCTGGACCTGCCCCGGGTCCGGGAGGTCGTCGCCGCCGTCCGGGAGAGCACCGACCTGGTCGTGCAGCTCTCGACCGGCGGCGCGGTCACCGACCCGGCCGAGGCGCGGCTGGCGGTGCTGGACGCCGAGCCGGACGCCGCCTCGCTCTCCCTGGGCACGGTCAACTTCGGCCGGGACGTCTTCTACAACCCCTGGGACCTCATCGTCGAGCTGCACACCCAGATGCAGCAGCGCGGGATCGTGCCCGAGTACGAGGTGTTCGACCTGGGCCAGCTGGCGACCCTCTCCCGGTTGCTCGACCGGCACGGGCCGCCCGCCGGTGGGCACGTGCACGTCGACCTGGTGATGGGGGTGCCCGGGGGGATGCCCGGGACGACGGCGGCGCTGGCCGCCTGCCTGCCGTTCCTCCCGCCCGGGGCCACCTTCGCCGCCACCGGCGTGGGCCGCACCTCGCTGCCGGTGATGCTGGCCGCGCTGTCGGCCGGCGGCCACCTGCGGGTCGGCATGGAGGACACCCTGACCTACGCCCCCGGCGAACCGGTGCGCGACAACGCCCAGCTGGTCGCACGGGCGGCCGGGCTCGCCCGGATCGCCCAGCGCCCGCCGCTCACCCCGACCGAGGCCCGGCAGCTGCTGGGCATCACGCGCGTCCCCACCACTGCGGAGGTCTCCCGATGACTGTCCCCTCTCCCGCCGGCGGCGCCGGCGTCGACGAGCTGCTCGACCCGTCCTTCCTGGACGGGGTCGAGGAGCTGCCGATGACCGAGGTCCGCGCGCTGCGGCACCGCGCCGAGCAGGAGGAGGTCAACCTCTCCTACACCCGGCGGCTGCTGCAGGGCCGGCTGGACATCGTCCGTCGCGAGCTGCAGCGCCGGGCCGAGCACGACGGCCGTTCGCTGGTCGACCTGCTGCCGGAGATCCTGTCGGAGAAGGGCCGCGGCCCCGCGCACGGGCTCGGCCGGCACCAGACCGTCCAGCCGACGTCCCCGGAGCAGTTCGAGACCTGGGTGAACGGGCTGGCGCCGGGGGTCGACCTCTCCGACGTCCCGTCCCTGCCCGACGACCAGCTGGAGCAGGCCGCCCGGGCGCTGGGCGAGGGGGAGCGGACGCTGTCCGAGCGACGCCGCGGCGTGCAGCAGGTGATGGACACCGTCGCCGGTGAGCTCGCCCGCCGCTACCGCGAGGGCCTGGCCGACGTGGCGCAGCTGCTGGCCGACGAGTCCCGGCACCGCGCCTGATGCCGGCGGACCGACTGACCCGCTGGGCCGACGAGCCCGTCCTGGTCGAGGTGTGGCGCGCCGGCCTCGGGGTCGACGTGCTCGAGTCGGTGCACCGGGGGGCGCTGGTCGTGCTCGGTGCCGACGGCGCACCGCTGCTGGAGGTCGGCGACGTCACCCGGCCGGTGCTGCCGCGCTCGTCGAACAAGCCGGTGCAGGCCACCACGTACCTGCAGGCGGGCTGGCAGCCCCGGGACGACCGGGAACTGGCCATCGCGGCCGCCTCGCACAGCGGTGAGGACGAGCACCGCGCGCTGGCCGGCGAGCTGCTCGCCGCCGCCGGGCTGCGCCCGGACGACCTGGGCTGTCCGCCGGCGCTGCCGCAGCACGAGCGCACCCGGGCCGAGTGGCTGGTGGCCGGCCGGGCGCCGGAGCGGCTGGCGATGAACTGCTCGGGCAAGCACGCGGCGATGCTGGCCGCCTGTGCCGCGGCCGGCTGGCCGACCGCCGGGTACCTGGACCGCGAGCACCCGCTCCAGCAGGCGATCGAGGCCCGGCTGGGCGAGGCCGCGGGTGAGCCGGTGGCGGCGGTCGTGGTCGACGGGTGCGGTGCGCCGCAGCACGCGATCTCGCTGACCGGGCTGGCCCGCGGCGTCCTCTCGCTGGTGCAGGCAGAGCCCGGGACGCCGGGGCGTCGGGTCGCCGACGCGATGCGCGCGCACCCCTGGCTGGTGGCCGGTACCGGCCGGGAGGACACCGAGCTGATGCAGGCGGTGGACGGTCTGCTCGTGAAGGGCGGAGCCGACGGGGTGCACGTCGCGGCGCTGCCGGGGGTCGGGGCGGTCGCGTTGAAGCTGGACGACGGCGGGGACCGCGGTCGGGCGCCGGCGCTGGCTGCGGGGCTGCAGCGGCTGGGGCTGCCGGCCGAGACGCTGGCCCGGTGGCTGGTCACGCCGGTCTCCGGCGGCGAGCGCGTGGTGGGCGAGGTCCGGGCGGCTGCGGTCCTCGACGGGTCGAGCCGCTAGCAGCCTGCTTGCAGCAGCTAGCACATTGGGCTACCGTGGGGTTGTGCAGCGACCCACGGAGTTCGTCCGGGAGCAGGTGACCGCGGTCCGCGAGAGCGTGGCGACCGCGGCCGCGGAGGCTTCGACGGTGAACACCACCGTCAGCTCCTCGGTGGGTGAGTTCATCCGCACCCAGCGCAACGCCGCCCAGGTGTCGCTGCGCGAGCTGTCCCGCCGGGCCGGTGTCAGCAACCCCTACCTGTCCCAGGTCGAGCGCGGGCTGCGCAAGCCCTCCGCCGAGATCCTGGCGCAGATCGCCCGCGGCCTGAAGATCTCCGCGGAGACGCTCTACGAGCAGGCCGGGATCCTCGACCGGCGGTCCGGCACGGCCGGCACCGTGGCCGCCCTGCGCGCCGACGAGGCGCTCTCCGAGCGGCACAAGGCCGTGCTCCTGGAGCTGTACGAGACCTACACCCGGGAGCACGCCGCGCAGCTGGCCCGCGAGCAGGCGGCCGCTCCCACCACCACCGCACCCACCCCCACTCCCCAGGAGGAGACGGCATGAGCCGCACCGACACCCTGAAGCACCACGGCGAGACCTTCGTCCGCACCGGCCTGCTGGCCGCACTCGGCGCCGGCGACGTCGCGGTCGACCGTGCCCGCACCGTCGTGGGCACCTTCCGCACCCGCGCCGAGGCGCTGCCCGGCGAGGCCCAGGTGCAGGCCGACCTGGCCGGCAAGGAGGCGCGCAGCCGCATCGAGGCCGCCCGCGCCCGCGCCGCCCAGGCCGCGGCCGAGGCCCGGGTCCGCGCCGAGCAGGCCCGCGGGGTCGCCGCCACCGTCCGCCCGGAGACCGTGCTCGGCACCGTCACCGGCCTCGTGGAGAGCGCCCGCACCCAGGCGCTCGGCGCGATCGAGGAGCTGGCCGGTCGCGGCGAGAAGGTCGTCGACGACCTCCGCACCCAGCCGGCGTTCCGCAAGGTCGTGGCCCGTACCGAGCGGGCCGTCGACGCTGTCGAGGACGCCGTCGAGGACGTGCTCGAGGAGACCGGCGAGACCGTCGGCAAGGCCTCCGACGAGGTCACCTCGGTCGCGCAGAAGGCCAAGTCGCGCACCGACAAGGCCGTCAACGCTGTCGAGGACACCGTCGAGGACGTGCTCGAGGAGACCGGCGAGACGATCGGCAAGGCCTCCGACGAGGTCACCTCGGTCGCGCAGAAGGCCAAGTCGCGCACCGACAAGGCCGTCGACGCCGCGCAGCAGGAGACCCAGGAGGTCGCCGAGTCGGCCAAGCGCAGCGCCCGGGACACCACCGCCCCGGCGAAGAAGGCCCCGGCCAAGAAGGCGGCCGCCAAGCGCACCACCAAGGCCACCCCGGCGACCGTCGCCCCGGTGATGTCCGAGGGCACCACGCTGCCCGACCCGCTGGCCGTCCCGGCGAAGAGCACCGACGCCACCAGCTGACACAGAGCTGAGCACCGCGCCCCGGCGCCCGCACTGCGGGTGCCGGGGCGCAGTGCTGTTACCCCGGGGGGTCAGGGCCGGCGGTGTGGCGAGGGTCGAGGCGCCGCCGCGACGCCCGGCGCGCCTATCCTGCTGACATGGCTGGCATCGACGGGCTCATCAACCTCGTCGTCTTCTACGCGACCCTCGCCCTCGCGGTGTGGGCCTTCATCGACGCGATCATCCGACCGGCCGCCGCGTTCGTCGCGGCCGGGAAGCTGACCAAGCCCGGCTGGATGGCGATCACCGGCATCGCGACGCTGGTCCTGCTCTGGCAGGGGCCGCTCAGCTTCCTGGGCCTGCCGGCCGTGATCGCCGCCGTCGTCTACCTGGTCGACGTCCGCCCCACCGTGCGCGGCCTGCCTCGGGGCAACTCCAGCTGGTGAGCCCGCCGCCCCCTGAGGGGGTGGCGGTCAGCGCCCGTCGTCGCGCGGCATGACGACCCACAGCACGAGGTAGGCGACGAACTGCGGGCCCGGGAGCACGCAGGAGACGACGAACGCCACCCGCAGGCCGGTGCGGGAGAGGCCGTAGCGGCGGGCCAGGCCGGCGCATACCCCGGCGATGACCTTGTGCCGTGAGTCGCGGGTGAGCCGTCGGGACGCGGGAGCGGTCATGGCCCGACCCTAGGCCGAGGCCCGGGCCGGTGCACCCCCCCTGCTCAGTCGAAGATGCCGGCCGGCGGCGGGGGCGAGGGCT
>NZ_JAAKGN010000094.1:0-18366 GCF_011039295.1 Modestobacter sp. KNN46-3
CATCTCGCATCTCCTGCGGGGAAGACAGGATCAGACGAGCGCAACGGTCCACCCGCTCAGGACCCCAGCGAGGAACGTCGGCCGGTGTGTCGCGAACCGAGGCCAAGGTTGGCAGCCGCGGCACTAGACGGCGCAGCTGCCGTCCGCGCAGCCCTCGGCGGCGGGGACGGTGGTGAGCGGGTGGGTGTCGGCCCAGGCCCGCTCGAGCAACTGCAGGAGCGTCTCGGCCGGCTGCGCCCCGGAGGCGCCGTAGGTCCGGTCGACGACGAAGAAGGGGACGCCGGTCGCGCCGAGCGCCCGGGCGGTCTCGATGTCCTGGTGGATGGCGGGCAAGTACCGGCGGTCGGCCAGCGCGGCGCGCACCTCGGCCTCGTCCAGCCCCACCTCGACGGCGAGAGGCACCAGCACGTCCACGTCGAACACCGAGCGGCGCTCGGTGAAGTGGGCGTGCAGCAGCCGCTCCTTCATCGCCCCGCCCAGGCCCCGCTCGGCGGCGAGGTGGAGGAGCTGATGGGCGAGGAGCGTGTTGCCGCTGACGCCCTGGAGGAGGTCGTAGTCCAGCCCCTCGGCGGCGGCGACCTCCTCGACCCGGCGCATCTGGCCGGCCATCTCCTCGACGCTGCGGCCGTACTTGGCCGCCAACGCCGGCAGGGTCGGCTCGGTGTGCCCCTCGGGCACGCTCGGGTCGAGCTGGAAGGAACGCCAGACCACCTCGACCTGGTCGGCGTGCGGGAAGCGGGAGAGCGCCGTCTCCAGCTTGCGCTTGCCGATGTAGCACCACGGGCACACGACGTCGGACCACACCTCGACCTGCATGCCTCCCACAACCCGCGGCCGGCCGGAGACATTCCGGCTGGTCAGCGAGCAGCAGTGTCAGGAGGCGGCCTCGACCGCCGGCACGTGCTCGTGGCCGATGCGGATGATCTCGGCCAGCCGCGCACGGGCCCGGGTGAGCTCGGCGATCTGCCGGTCGATGCCGTCCCGCTGCTCGACCAGCCGGGCCATCATCGCCGGCGTGGCGCGGCCGGTGTGCACGCACGGCAGCAACTCGAGGACGTCCTTGCTGGTCAGCCCGGCGGCGTAGAGCTGCTGGATGAAGTGCACCCGGTCCACGGCGCTCGCCGGGTACCGGCGCTGACCACTGGGGCTGCGCTCGGCCTCCAGCAGCCCCTGCTCCTCGTAGTAGCGCAGCGCCCGCACGCTCACACCGGCCGCCGCAGCGACCTCACCGATCCGCACAGGTCCTCCCGGTGGCCCAGATCACCCTTGCCTCTGACGTCAACGTCAGGTCCTAGCGTCCGCTCCGCCACCTCGCAGAGCAAGCCCCCTCCCCGAGCAAGGAGAACGCCATGGACATCACCGGATCCGTCGCCCTCGTCACCGGCGCCAACCGCGGCCTCGGCCGCCACTTCGCCCAGCAGCTGCTCGAGCGCGGCGCCGCGAAGGTCTACGCCACCTCCCGCCGCCCCGAGCTCGTCGACGTCCCGGGCGTGGAGGTGCTGCGGCTGGACGTCACCGACCCGGAGTCGATCGCCGCTGCGGCAGCAGCCGCCGGCGACGTCACGCTGCTGGTGAACAACGCCGGCCTCACGACCCGGGCCGACCTCGTCACCGGCGAGCTGGCCGACGTCCGGCTGGAGATGGAGACGCACTTCTTCGGCACGCTGGGCGTCATCCGGGCGTTCGCGCCGGTGCTCGCCCGCAACGGCGGGGGCGCGATCGCCAACGTGCTCTCGGCACTCTCCTGGTTCTCCACCGCCGGCGCCAACGCCTACAGCGCCGCCAAGGCCGCGGAGTGGAGCCTGACCAACGGCGTCCGGATCGAGCTCACCGAGCAGGGCACGTCGGTCACCGGGGTCGTGCTGGGAGCCGCCGACACCGACATGATGGCCGGCTACACCGGCCCGATGAGCGACCCGGCCGACGTCGTCCGTGCCGCCCTCGACGGTGTCCAGGCCGGCGCGTGGGAGGTGCTGGTCGACGACTGGAGCCGAGGCGTCAAGGCCTCCCTGGCCGCCGACCCGCGCGAGTTCTACGGCCAGCTCGCGATCTGAGCGCAGGTCCCCTCCCGGCGGGCCGCCGGGAGGGGACCTGCTCGCCTCAGCGGACGCCGACGAGGTCGACGACGAAGACCAGGGTGGCGCCGGGCTTGATGACGCCGCCGGCGCCACGCTCGCCGTAGGCCTTGTGCGGCGGGATGGTCAGCCGGCGACGGCCGCCGACCTTCATGCCGACGATGCCCTCGTCCCAGCCCTGGATGACCATGCCGACGCCGATCCGGAACTCCAGCGGGTCCCCGCGGTCCCAGGAGGCGTCGAACTGCTCGCCGCCGTCGTGGGTGACGCCCACGTAGTGCGCACTCACCAGGCTGCCGGCGGTGGCCTCGGCGCCGTCACCGACCACCAGGTCCTCGATCACCAGGTCGGACGGGACGGGCCCGGTGGGGGGCTCGACATCGGGGCGGGTCAGCTCTGCCACAGTTGTCTCCTCGGGGTCGGCGCCAGGGCTCTCCCGGCGGGTCTCTCCCCATCCAACCCGCCCGGCCACCTGGGGGCACAGCTGGCCTCCGAGGCGGGGCCGGCCCTCCGCAGGTAGGTTGCACGCGCGGGTGGGGTCATCGGTGACCGCCTCCGAGTGCCGCCCTGCCCGGGCTGCCCGGTCTCGCAGGCGTGCTGCTGTCCTGGCTGGAGGTGTGCGTGGCCCCCGATCCGTCGTCGGCACCCGACCGCTCCGACCCCGGGGGCCTCTTCTTCGGGGGCGGCGAGGCCGGCCGGCTGATGGCAGCCCACGACTGGGCCGCGACGTCGCTGGGCCCGGTCGAGGGGTGGCCGGCGAGCCTGCGGTACGCCGTCCGGACCGTGCTGGCCTCCCGGTTCCCGATGGTGCTCACCTGGGGCCCGGGGTTCGTGCAGTTCTACAACGACGCCTACGCCCCGTTCATCGGCGCCAAGCACCCGGCGATCGGCGAGGACATCCGGCGCACCCTGGCCGAGGGCTGGGCCGCCCTGTCGGGGCCGGTGGAGCACGCGATGGCCACCCGCGAGGCCTCTTGGCTGCCCCGGCTGCCCCTGCTGCTGGAGCGCGCGGGCTACCGCGAGGAGACGTACTTCACCGTCTCCCACGCCCCGGCGTTCGGCGACGACGGGCAGGTCGCCGGGATGCACGCGGTCTGCACCGAGGTCACCGCCGAGGTGCTCGGCGAGCGGCGCCAGCAGCTGCTGCACGAGCTCTCCTGCACGCAGGCGGAACGGGGCGACGAGGAGGCTGTGCTGGCCGGCCTGTGCCGGAGCCTGGGCAGCGATCCGCTCGACGTGCCGTTCGCAGCCGTCTACCTCGACGGGGACGACGGCCTCCGGCGGGCCGGGACGGTCGGCTGTCCACCGGAGTCGCTGCCGGCGCTGGTCGCCGACCCCGCCGAGTTGCCCGGACCGGTCGCCGGGCTCGGACTGGTCGGCGGCTACTGGCAGGACCCGGTCCGGGACGCCGTCGTGTTGCCACTGGGCGGTGGAGCCGGTGAGGAGCGCATCGGTGTCCTGGTCGCCGGGGTGAGCCCGAACCGTGCACTGGACGGCGAGTACCGCACCTTCCTGGACCTGGCGGCGGGACAGTTCACCAGCGCGCTGGGCACCGCCCGGGCGTTCGAGGCCGAGCGGCGCCGAGCCGAGTCACTGGCCGAGCTGGACCGGGCGAAGACGGCGTTCTTCTCCGACGTGAGTCACGAGCTGCGCACCCCGCTCACCCTGCTGCTCGGGCCGATCAGCGACGTCCTGGCCGACACCGCCAGCCCGCTGCCCCGCGCCGCCCGCGACCAGCTGGGGCTGGCCCTGCGCAACGGGCAGCGGCTGCAACGCCTGGTCGACGACCTGATGGACGTCGCCAGCATCGAGGCCGGCCGGGCCGGGGCCGTACGCGTGCAGACCGACGTCGCCGCCTTCACCACCGAGCTGGCCGGGGTGCTGCGGGCCGCCGCCGAACGGGCCGGCCTGCGGCTGTCGGTCGACTGTCCCCCGCTGGACCGACCGGTCCACGTCGACCCGCGGATGTGGGAGAAGGTGGTGCTCAACCTGCTCGCCAACGCGGTCAAGTACACCTTCGTCGGCGGGATCGAGCTGACGCTGCGGGGCGGGGCCGATGCGGTGGTGCTCACCGTCGCCGACACGGGGATCGGCATCCCGGCCGCCGAGCTGCCGCTGGTGTTCGACCGCTTCCACCGGGTGCAGGGGTCCCTGGCCCGCAACCGGGAGGGGACCGGCATCGGCTTGGCCCTGGTCCGTGAGCTGGTCGGCCTGCACGGCGGCACCGTGACGGTGGACAGCGAGCCCGGCGCCGGGAGCACCTTCACCGTCACGATCCCCTACGGCATCCCCGATGCCCCCGCCGACCTGGAGCCCTCGGTCGCCCCCTCGGCCGCCGCGCACGGCACCGCTGCCTCCTGGAACGCCGACGTGACCCCCGACCAGCTGCCCGCCGCCCCCGCGGGCGTCACCGCCACGGTGCTGGTCGTCGACGACAACGCGGACATGCGCACCTACCTGACCCGGCTGCTGGCGCCGATCTGGCGGGTCCGCACCTGCACCAACGGCGAGGAGGCGCTGGCGGCAGTCGCCGAGCAGCAGCCCGACGTCGTCCTCACCGACGTGATGATGCCGCGCGTCGACGGCTTCGAACTGCTCCGCCGGCTGCGTGCCGACCCCGCCACCTCCACCATCCCGGTGATCATGCTGACCGCCCGGGCCGGGCAGGAGGCCGCGGTCGAGGGCTTCACGGCCGGGGTCGACGACTACCTGGCCAAGCCGTTCCAGGCCGCTGAGCTGATCGCCCGGGTGCGGGTCGCCCTGCAGCGGGGCGCCAGCGGGACCGGTCCCGTCCCGTCGGGGCAGGTTCCGGCGCTCCCGGCCGCAGCCTGGGCGGCGACGGCACCGGACGTCCGGGTGCTGGTCCCGGCCAGCCGCCCGCCGGTGCCCCCGAGGCCGGCCACCGCCCCGACCGTGCACCGGGAGCGGTGGCGGTTCCCCGCCGCCGCACAGTCGGTCCCCGCCCTGCGCCGGGCGTTGCGCCGGTTGTTCGCCACCGCCGGGCTGGACGACGACCAGGCCTACGACCTGCTGCTCGCCGCGTGCGAGGCGGCGACCAACGCCGTGGAGCACGCCCAGCAGCCGACCGAGCCGTTCGTCGACGTCACCGCCGAGGTGACGACCACGGAGGTGGTGATCACCGTCCGGGACCACGGGCAGTGGCGAGAACGGGTGCCCAGCATGGACCGCGGCCGCGGCTCCACGCTGATGAGCGCCTTCGGCGACGTCACCGCGGTCCCCGGACCGGAGGGGACCACGGTGACGATCAGGAGCGCCCGGACGCCTCCGCCGCCCCGTCCCGGCGGTCCAGGCGCCCGCTGACCTCGCCGTCCCCGTCGGGAGGAGTCTCGGCACGCGAGACCCCGGCACGCGACACCCCGGCACGTGAGGCACCACGGGGCCGGATGCGGAGGCCCCGCGGGCGCGGGTCGTCGTCCTCGTCGTCCTCGTCTCCGTGCCGACCGGCCAGGGCCACCGCCACCGCGTAGACCACGGCGGTCAGCGGAACGGCGATGATCGCCCCGGCGATCCCCCACAGGAGGCCGCCGACGGTGAGGGCGTAGACGATGCCCAGGGGGTGGAGGAAGACCGTCCGTCGCATGATCAGCGGCTGCAGGAGGTTGCCCTCGACCTGCTGCACCACCACCACCGCAGCGAGCACCCACAGCGCCTCCGTCAGCCCACCCGAGGCGAAGGCCACCACCACCGCGGCCAGCCCGGCCACGAAGGCACCGACGACCGGGATGTAGGCGCCGAGGAAGGTGAGCAGCGCCAGGGCGAAGGGCAGCGGCACGCCGATGAGCACCAGCGCCAGGCCGATGCCCAGGGCGTCGATGAGTGCGACGACCGTGGTGCCACGCAGGTACCCACCCAGGGTCTTCCAGGCACCGTTGCCGGCGTCGTCGGCGGCCGCGCGGCGGCCGGCCGGCACGACCCTGAGACACAGCCGCCAGATCCGTGCCCCGTCGTAGGCGAGCCAGAAGGCGGTGAACAGGGCGAGGACCAACGACGCCGCGACGGTGACCGCGGTGGTGGCACCGGTCACCACCATCCCCGGCCCCGATCCGCCACCGCTGGAGCCGCCGGGTGCGAGCTGGCTGATCAGCCCGTCGATGACCGCGTCGATCCGGCCCGCTGAGAGCCCGAGGGTCTCGACCAGGCCGGTGCGTACCTCGCCCAGCCCGCTGGCCAAGGTGGGGCGCAGACTGGCCCACTCCCCGGCGACCTGCCGCTGCAGGAAGTAACCGACCCCGCCCATCAGGCCGAGGAAGGCCACGAACACCAGCCAGGTGGCCGCGAGCCGCGGCAGCCTGGTCCGGTCGTCGAGCCAGGAGACGACCGGCCGCAGGAGCGCGGTGAGCAGCAGACCGGCCAGGAAGGTGAGCAGCACGGTGCCCAGCACGACGGCCAACTGCACCGCGAAGTAGACGACGGCGCCGATCGCCAGCGTCCAGACGCACCACATGCCCGCGGTCCGGACACCCCGGGGCACCCCGGGGTCAGTCGGTGCTCCCGCCCGACGGTCCGGCGACGGCCCGGCTGGTGGGTCGGCTGAGTGCTCGTTCGCGACGTCCGAGGTCACTGCTGCTCTCCTTCACCGGCGCGAGTCGTCCGGTCGATGACGCGTTCCCCCGTTGCTGAGGAGAGCGCCCCCGGGCACTGGGGGAGGCGCGCCTGGGCCTCCGCGCGGTGTCCCTGGCCTGGTCGCAGGTCGGCTCCGGGGGGCGCTTCGGCCTGCACACTGCCCCGCAGGGCCGCTCCCGACACGGGGCGGTCCTCACCGGCTCCTGACACCGGACCGGTGAGGCCGGAGGTGCGGCTCAGCTCAGCGGGCTGCGCGGCAGCATCCTGTTGCTGATGATCCGCTTCTGGATCTCGCTGGTGCCCTCGAAGATCGTGGTCAGCCGCGCGTCCCGCCAGTGCCGTTCGACCTGCCGCTCGGTGGTGTAGCCGTTGCCGCCGTGCAGCTGCATGGCCTGGTTGGTGACGCGCACCGCCATCTCGGTGGCCTGCAGCTTCACCATCGCCGCCTCCCGCTCGCACGGCACGCCCTCGTCGAGCAGGTGCGCCACCTGGCGGTAGAACGCCCGCGCCTGTTCCACCTGGGCGGCCATGTCGGCCAGCGTGAAGCGCAGTGCCTGGAAGTCGCCGATCGGGTGGCCGAACTGGGCGCGCTCCTGCAGGTAGAGCACGCAGTCCTCGACCGCGGCCCGGGCCAGGCCGACGGCGCGGGCGGCGGTGTGCACCCGGGCGGTGTTCAGGAAGGCCTGCGCCTCGCGGAAGCCGGCGCCGGAGTCGCCGCTGCTGTCGGAGCCGCCGCCCTCGCCCGGGCCGACGATCAGGTCCGCGGCCGGGATGCGGACCCCGTCGAAGGTGAGGTCCCAGGTCAGGAAGCCGTGGTAGCCGACCTTGTCGATGGCGTAGCCGGACAGCCCCGGCGGGAACGAGCCGCGCTCCTTGACCAGCAGCAGGTTC
The DNA here is from genome assembly GCF_011039295.1 of Modestobacter sp. KNN46-3. Taxonomy (NCBI): domain Bacteria; kingdom Bacillati; phylum Actinomycetota; class Actinomycetes; order Geodermatophilales; family Geodermatophilaceae; genus Modestobacter; species Modestobacter sp. KNN46-3. The sequence goes on from NZ_JAAKGN010000094.1 coordinate 7,551, forward strand.
CGCAGGCCGCGGGAGCGGGACTCCCCGGGCTGCGGGTCGGCCACCCGGACCAGCACCTGGATGAAGTCGGCGGCCTTGGCGTTGCCGCACCAGCGCTTGTGCCCGGTGACCACCCACTCGTCGCCGTCGCGCACCGCGCGGGTCTGCACGTTGGCCAGGTCCGACCCGGCCTCGGGCTCCGACAGCGCCACCGCGCCGATCCAGGAGCCTCCGGCGCTGCGCCGCAGCAGCTCACGGCGTCGGTCGGGGTCGGCGACCGCCGTCCCCATGCCCTGGGACCGGGCCAGGATGCTGGCCACGCTCATCCACGCCCGGGCCAGCTCCTCGCTGACCATGCAGTACTCGAAGACGCCGAGGCCCAGCCCGCCGTCGGCCTCAGCCACCGTGAGGCCGAAGAAGCCCAGCTCACCGAGCCGCTCGAGGAGGTGCTGCGGGATCTCGCCCTTCTGCGGGTCGAGCTCGTTCGCGACCGGCAGCACCTCGTCCATGGCGAACCGGCGGGCCTGCTCCATCAGCGCGGCCCGCTGGGGCGTGTGCCACGGGGAGTGCAGGACGGGTGGCTCGGGCAGCCAGGTGTCGTCGGTCTCGGCGGGGCGGCTGGCGGTCGACGTCATCGTCGGTGCCTCCTGGGTCGGGGAGTCCGGATCGACCTACTGTCGGGTAACCACGTCCCGAACGCACCCATACGTGACCGAGGCAACACCTCCTGTCGGGTGACGGACCGGTCCGCTCAGCCTGCGGTCCGCCGGGCACGAGCCAGGTCCACGTAGTGCTCCACCACGGCAGCGTCGTCGACCGCGCCGACGTTGAGCGCCTTCTCCGGCGGGACACCCTGGAACAGGCGCTTGAGCGGGACCTCCAGCCGCTTGCCCGTCCGGGTGTGCGGCACCCCGGGGACGACGAGCACCTCGTCGGGCACGTGCCGCGGGCTGGCGTTCGCCCGGATCGCGGCCTTCATCTCGGCGACCAGCTCGTCGGTCAGCTCGGCGCCGGGGGCCAGCTGCACGAACAGCGGCATCCAGTAGCCGCCGTCGGGCTGCTCCACGCCCAGCACCACGCAGTCGACGACGGCGGGGATCGCCTCGACGGCGGCGTAGATGTCCGCGGTGCCCATCCGGACACCGCCCCGGTTGAGCGTGGAGTCCGACCGTCCGGTGATCAGGCAGGTGCCGCGCTCGGTGACCTCGAGCCAGTCCCCGTGCCGCCACACGCCGGGCCACGGCTCGAAGTAGGCCGCCCGGTACCGGCTGCCGTCCGGGTCGTCCCAGAACCGCAGCGGCATCGAGGGCATCGGCGCGGTGACCACCAGTTCCCCCAGCTCGCCGACCACCGGCCGGCCCTGTTCGTCCCAGGCAGCGGCGGCGACCCCCAGCATCGGCCGCTGCAGCTCACCGACCGTCACCGGCAGCAGCGGCGAGGTGCCGATGAAGCCGGTCGCGACGTCGGTGCCGCCGGAGGCGGATGCGAGGATCAGGTCGGAGCCGACCGCTTCGTAGACCCAGGGGTAGACCGCCGGCGGCAGCGGCGACCCGGTCGACCCGACCACCCGCACCGCCGAGAGGTCGTGGGCATCCCGGGGGCGGAGGCCGGCCTTCTGGCAGGCCGACAGGTACCCGGCGCTCGTGCCGAAGTGGGTCACGCCGACCCGCGCGGCCAGCGCGAACTGGGCGTCCAGCGTGGGGTACGCCGGGGCGCCGTCGTGCAGCACGGCGGTGGTGCCCGACAGCAGCGCCGAGACGACGACGTTCCACATCATCCAGGCGGTCGAGGTGTACCAGTAGAAGCGGTCACCCGGGCCGATGTCGTGGTGCAGCACGGCCTGCTTGCGCTGCTCGAGCACCACGCCGCCGTGGCCGTGCACGATCCCCTTGGGCAGTCCGGTGGTGCCCGAGGACCAGACGATCCAGAGCGGGGCGTCGAACGGCAGCGGCTGGAACACCGGCTCCTGCGGCTCGCCCACCGCCTCGGCCCACGGGAGTGCGCCGTCGGGCACCTCGTCCGGGTGCAGCCGGGGGACGACGACCGTCGTCCGGACGCTGGGCAGCGCAGCGCGCAGCTCGGCGACGGCCGCCCTCCGGTCGTGCGCCTTCCCGTTGAACCGGTAGCCGTCGACCGCGACCAGCACCACCGGCTCGATCTGGGCGAACCGGTCGAGCACGCTGCGGGTGCCGAAGTCCGGGGCGACCGACGACCACACCGCCCCGACCGCGGCCGCGCCGAGGAAGGCGACGACCGCCTCGGGCACGTGCGGCAGGTAGCCGACGACCCGGTCGCCGCGCTGCACGTCGAGCCGACGGAGCGTGGCGGCGAAGGCGCCGACCTGGCGGCGCAGGGTGGCCCAGGAGACCTCGACGGGATCGGCGTCCTCCGCGACGGCGATGAGCGCGGGGTGCTCGGTGGAGCCGTGGCGGAGGGCCTGCTCGGCGTAGTTGAGCGTCGTGCCGGGGAACCACTCTGCACCGGGCATCTCGCGCCGGGTGAGCACCCGGTCGTCGGGGACGTCGGGCAGCACGTCGGTCCAGGTGGCGACGTCGGCCCAGAACTGGTCGAGGTGCTCCACCGACCAGCGCCACAGCGCGTCGTAGTCCGGCGGGCTGCCGAGGTCGAGCCCGCGTCGCCCGGCGACCCAGGCGGCGAACCGCCCGGCCTGGCTGGCGGCCATCGACTCCGGCGTCGGGGACCAGAGGATCTCCGGCCCAGCTGTGTCAGCGCTCACGTCCGGAGCCTGCCAGTCCCAGGCCCCGCCGTCAGCACTCGCCGGGTGCCGGTCCCGTCCCGCGCGGGCGTCCCCGGCTCACGAACCCAGGCCCGGCGGCCGTGCCCAGCTCCCGCCGGGGACTCCGGGCCGGTGGAACGCCGGTCAGCTGCTCGACAACCCACCGACATGCCCGACGACCTCCCCCCGCTCCGTCACGACGCGCCGTCGGACCGCAGGATGCGGGGCTGACCGGGAGCATCAGCGCCTTGCCGCCGCCACCGGGCGGGACGAGGGTCCGCCTGGTCCGGAGGGCCGAGTGCCCCTCCGCCGGTGCACCCGGAGGTCCGACATCGCCGTCTACCTGTACCGCTGCCCCGACCACGGCCCGACCGAGACCCGTTGCGCGATGGGCGCCGCTCCCGCCGCGGTCGAGTGCCCGGCCTGCGGCTCGACCGCGGCTCGCGTGTTCACCGCACCCCGCCTCTCGTTCGGGTCCCCGGTGCGCCGTGCCCTGATCGAACGCACGGAGCGCACCCGCGACCAGCCCGACGTGGTCTCCGCGCCGCCCCGGCGGCCGGGCCCGGCCCGGCGGGCCGACGTGCTGAGCAACCCGGCCCTGAGCCGGCTGCCCCGCCCCTGAGGCCGGGCCTTCCGCAGGGACCGACGGGGAAACCGATCGACTGCACGGAGGGGAGGAACCGAGATGGCCAGCGTCGGTCTGCTGTACGTCGGAGCGGTCCTGATCGTGAACGGCCTGATGCTGCTGGGCCGGGTGGACGGCCGGGCGGCCGCGCCGCTGAACTTCTTCGTCGGCGCGCTGCAGGTGTTCACGCCCACCTACCTGATCGTCACCTCCGGCGGCGACCCGGACGTGGTCCTCGGCGCCTCCGGGCTCTACCTGTTCGGCTTCACCTACCTGTACGTGGGCCTGAACCTGACCCGCGGCCTGGACGGCACCGGGCTCGGCTGGTTCTCCGCCTTCGTGGCGGCCTGCGCCGTGGTCTACGCGGGGCTGAACTTCGGTCGGCTCGACGACCCGGCCTTCGGGGTGATCTGGCTGTACTGGGCGGTGCTCTGGGCGCTGTTCTTCCTGGTGCTCGGGTTGAAGCGGGAGGAGCTCACCCGGTTCACCGGGCTGGTCGCCGTCGTCGCCGGGGTGGTCACCTGCGCCGTCCCCGCGTTCCTGCTGATGACCGGCGTGTGGGCGGAGAACGTGACGACGGCGGCGATCGTGCTCGCCGTCGTCCTGCTGCTCTCCCTGGCCGCGTTCCCCGCCTTCCGCGACCGGCGCAGCACCCGGGTGCACGACAACGTCGTGCAGGAACAGCCCGTGGAGCACCCCGCGCCGGCCCACCGGCGGAGGTGAGGCCCGCCCCCACGCCACCGGCCGACCGCCCCGCAGCCAGACCCGAGCCCAGGAGCCACTCCATGCCCGAGCGCCTGTTCCCCCTCGACTCCAGCAAGCCGTTCACCGAGCAGCAGCACCTCGGCCACAACCGGTGGCACCCCGACATCCCGGCCCAGGTGACCGTCCGCCCCGGGGACACCTTCCGGGTCGACTGCCGCGAGTGGTTCGACGGGGCCATCCACAACGACGACTCCGCCGACGACATCCGGGACGCGCCGCTGTCCACGGTGCACGTGCTCAGCGGGCCCTTCGCCGTGGAGGGCGCCGAGCCCGGTGACCTGCTGATCGTCGACATCCTCGACGTGGGGCCCATCCCCCAGGAGGACTCCGGCCCGCTGGCCGGGCAGGGCTGGGGGTACACCGGGATCTTCGCCAGGCAGAACGGCGGCGGCTTCCTCACCGACCAGTTTCCGGACGCGTACAAGGTGATCTGGGACTTCTCCGGGCAGACGGCGACCTCGCGGCACGTCCCGCACGTCTCGTTCACCGGCATCGTGCACCCGGGCCTGATGGGCACCGCGCCGTCGGCGGAGCTGCTGGCCCGCTGGAACCGCCGCGAGGGCGCCCTGATCGCCACCGACCCCGACCGGGTGCCGCCGCTGGCCCTGCCTCCCCTGCCACAGGACGCCATCCTCTCCGGCCTGACGGGCGCGGAGTACGACCGCGTCGCCGGCGAGGCCGCCCGCACCGCGCCGCCCCGGGAGAACGGCGGCAACCAGGACATCAAGAACCTGACCAAGGGCAGCCGGGTCTTCTACCCGGTGTTCGTGCCCGGGGCGAAGCTGTCGCTCGGTGACCTGCACTTCTCCCAGGGCGACGGCGAGATCACCTTCTGCGGCGCCATCGAGATGGGCGGCTTCATCGACCTGCACGTCGACCTGATCAAGGGCGGCATGGAGACCTACGGGGTCAGCGAGAACGCCATCTTCATGCCGGGCAACGTCGACCCCCGGTACGAGCGGTGGCTGGCCTTCTCCGGGACGTCGGTGACGCTGGACGACGAGCAGCGCTACCTGGACTCGCACCTGTCCTACCAGCGGGCCTGCCTGCACGCGATCGACTACCTGACGACGTTCGGCTGGTCGCCCGAGCAGGCCTACATGATCCTCGGCGCCGCGCCGATCGAGGGCCGACTGTCCGGGGTCGTCGACATCCCCAACTCCTGCTCCACCGTCTACCTCCCCACCGGCATCTTCGACATCGACGTCACCCCCTCGGCGTCCGGACCGACGCGGATCGACCCCGGCATGGGCGTCCCCCGGTCGAGCTTCTGACCGCACCCACAGCCCACCCCGACCCGAGGAGCCCCCCGTGCCCGAAGTGATCTTCGAGATCAACCGCGACCTGAGCGTGTCGATGCGCGACCAGACGGTGCCCGGCCACAACCGGTGGCACCCCGACATCCCGCCCGCCAACACCGTGGCCCCCGGCGGGACCTACCGGATCGAGTGCAAGGACTGGACCGACGACCAGGTCCGCAACACCGACGACGCCGACGACATCCGCGACATGAACATCGACCCGTGCCACATGCTCAGCGGGCCGTTCGCCATCGAGGGCGCCGAACCCGGTGACCTGCTCGTCGTCGACATCGTGGACATCGGCCCCTTCCAGGAGCAGGAGTGGGGCTACACCGGGATCTTCGCCAAGGAGAACGGCGGCGGCTTCCTCACCGACTACTCACCCCAGGCGTCCAAGGCGATCTGGGACCTGGACGGCATCTGGACCAGCAGCCGGCACGTGCCCGGCGTCCGGTTCATCGGCAACTCCCACCCCGGCCTCTTCGGCTGCGCCCCCTCGCCCGACCTGCTGGCGGAGTGGAACCGGCGGGAGCAGGCGCTGATCGACCAGAACCCGGACCGGGTCACCGGTGACGTCCCGGCACACGACGGCGACGTCCCCGGCGCGCCGCAGGTGCCGGCGCTGGCCCTGCCCCCACTGGCCAAGGACGCGCTGCTGGGGACGCTCAGCGGGGCGGACCTGGACCGGGCGGCCGCCGAGGCCTGCCGGACCATCCCGCCGCGCGAGCACGGCGGCAACGTCGACATCAAGGACCTCGGCGTCGGCACCCGGGTCTACATGCCGGTGTACGTGCCCGGGGGGAATTTCTCCATCGGTGACCTGCACTTCGCCCAGGGGGACGGCGAGATCACCTTCTGCGGGGCGATCGAGATGCCCGGCTTCATCGACCTGCACTTCGACCTGATCAAGGGCGGGATGGACCGCCACAGGCAGTCCATGCCGTTCTTCAAGCCGGGCCGGGTGGGCCCGAACTACTCGGAGTTCCTCACCTTCGAGGGGATCAGCGTCGAGGACGGCCGCAACTACTACATGAACGCGACGGTCGCCTACCGCCAGGCCTGCCTCAACGCCATCAACTACCTGATGCCGGCCATGGGCTGGACCTTCGAGCAGGCGTACCTGTTCCTCGGGGCGGCACCGATCGACGGCCGGATCGGCGGGGTGGTCGACATCCCGAACAGCGCGGTCTCGATCAGCATCCCGCTGTCGATCTTCGACCGGAACATCCTGCCCGACGGTGGCGGCGGCCGGGACCTGACGGCCGACTGACCCTGGTGCGGGGCGGGCTCGGCCCGCCCCGCACCACCTTCCCCCCGAGAGGAGCACCGCGTTGCCGCTGTACGAGTTCCGCTGCCCCGGGTGCGGCCCGTTCGACCTGCACCGCGAGATGCGCGACGCCGCCGCGGCGGCGTCGTGCCCGGCCTGCGACCAGCCGGCGCAGCGCCGCTACCGCGTGGGGGTCGGGCGCCCTCCCGCCGGCGCACTGCGCGACGCCGGCCGCGCCGACCGCGCCCGCGCGGACCGGGCCCACAGTGGCGAACCGGTGGTCACCGGCCCACCCACGGGACGCCGCCTGCCCGGCGGCACGGCCCACCGGCACTGACCCGGCAGCGGGACCACCCGACCCCGGCTACGGTCCACAGCACCGGCACCAGCACCGCTCCGGACGGAGGGCCATGCCGCTCGTCTCCCGACTCTCGACCACCCCGGTCAAGGGCACCGCCCTGCACGGTCCGCGGACCGTCACGGTCACCCGGAACGGGGTGCCGGAGAACCGGCGGTTCCACCTGGTCGACGCCCGACGGCGGCTGTTCAACGGCAAGCAGCACGGCCCGCTCGTGCAGCTCACCGCCGAGTTCGACCCCGGCGACGGACGGCTCCGGCTGCTCTTCCCCGACCGGCCGCCCGTGGCGGGCCGGACCACCGAGCTCGGCGAGGCGGTCCGCACGGACTTCTACGGGCGCGCCGTCGCCGGGCACCTCGTCGAGGGACCGTGGTCGGCCGCGCTCAGCGACTTCGTCGGGCAGGAGGTGCACCTGGTCGCGGTCGACCGGCCCGGTGACGCGGTCGACGTCCACCCGGTCACGCTCATCTCCGCCGCGACGCTGGAGCACCTGCGCCGGGTCACCCCCGACGGGGAGCGGCTGGACCACCGCCGGTTCCGGATGCTCGTGGAGGTGGACGGCTGCGACGTCCACGAGGAGGACACCTGGGCCGGCCGGCGCGTGCGCATCGGCGGCGCCACCGTCCAGGTGGTCGGACCGGTGCCGCGCTGCGTCGTCACCAACGAGAACCCCGAGAGCGGAGTGGTCGACTTCGGCACGCTCAAGGCGATCGTGCGTTACCGCGGCGAGCTCGCGACCGACCTCAGCACGCCCGTGGCGCACCTGCCGGACAACGGCGCGGTGATCCTCGGCATGTACGCCACGGTCGAGCAGCCCGGCGAGATCGCCCTCGGCGACCCGGTCGAGCTCGTCGACGAGACCGCCGTCCAGCCCGCCTGACCCGTCCGTCCCCCGACCCGAGGAGCACCGATGCCACGGCCCACCGACCACGAGCTCTTCGACCTGGGGGACGTCGTCCTGCAGGGCGGCGCGACCCTGCGCGGAGCCCAGCTCGCCTACAAGACGTACGGCACGCTCAACGCCGAGAAGTCCAACGTGATCGTCCACCCCACCTGGTACAGCGCCTGGCACGACGCCAACGAGTGGTCGGTCGGGCCGGGCCTGGCCTGCGACCCCGACGAGTACTTCATCGTGATGCCCAACCAGCTGAACAACGGCCTGTCGACGTCGCCGAGCAACACCCCGCCGCCCTACGACGGGCCGAACTTCCCGCACGTCACGTTCCACGACCAGGTCGAGGTCCAGCACCGGCTGCTCACCCAGCAGTGGGGCATCGAGTCGGTGGAGCTGGTGCTCGGGTCGTCCATGGGCGCCGGCCAGACCTACCAGTGGGCGGTCAGCCACCCCGAGATGGTGAAGCGGGCGGCGCCCATCGTCGGGTCGGCGATCACCAGCGAGCACAACCAGGTGTTCCTGAAGAGCCTGCGGGCAGCTCTCACCCTCGACCCGGCGTTCGCGGGCGGGCGCTACCGGCCGGATGCGCTGCCCACCGCCGGCCTGCGGGCCTTCGCCCGGATCTACGCCGGCTGGGGCCTCTCCCAGGCCTTCTACTGGCAGCGGGAGTACCGCAACCTGGGCTTCTCCTCCCTCGAGGACTTCCTCGTCGGGTTCTGGGAGGGCTTCTGGCTCGACGACCGGGACCCCAACGACCTGCTGGGGATGCTGTGGACCTGGGAGCACGGCGACGTCGGGAGGACCCCGGGCTTCGACGACGACACCGAGGCGGCGCTGCGCTCGATCCGCTGCCCCCTGGTGGCCATGCCGGCGAGGACCGACCTGTACTTCCCGCCGGAGGACGAGGAGTGGGCCTCGCAGTTCATCGAGAACGGTGAGGTCCGGGTCATCCCGACGATCTACGGCCACTTCGCCGGCCTGGGGCAGCACCCGGCGGACAACGAGTTCATCGACCGGGAGCTGAAGGAGCTGCTGGCCCGCCCGGCCTGACCGGGTGGGCCGGGCTCAGAGCTCCTCGGCCGGGTGCGGGTCGTTCACCGAGGGCTCGTCGGCGAACAGCGGGGGCAGGTACCGCAGCATCAGCACCGACCAGGTGGCGTGGGTGAGCATCGGCGCCTGGATGCCGCCGGTGACCCGCCGCTGCAGGGCGAACAGCAGGCCCATCGGCACCGAGGCCAGCACCAGCGCCGGGTTGCGGGTCGCGACGGTGGCCAGCGTGTAGACGGCGGAGGACTTGAGCACCGGGTGGTGGACGCCGGCCGCCGCGTACAGCGCCCCGCGGAAGAAGACCTCCTCGGCGAGGCCGTTGGCCAGCGTGGTCGTGAGCACCAGCGGCGGCGAGCCCTGCTGGGCGTACCGCAGCACCCGGGACACCGCGGCGTCCAGCGGCGGGATGGTCCTGGCCACCAGCGCGGCGCCGTAGAACCCCGCGAAGGCCGCCGCCCCGGCCACGACCGGCGTGAGCAGCGGGCGACGCAACGTGGCCTTCGGGGTCTGCACCCAGCCCAGGTGCAGCGGCCCGGAGGCGAGGCCCCCGGCCACCCAGGTGCCCGCCACGCCCATCGTGAGCGCGTAGAACGACGTCGAGCCCGGCTTCTGCGACAGCGACACCCCGAGCAGCCCGGCGCCGGCCAGCGAGACCCCGGCGGTCACCCGGCGCCGGCGACGGAAGGCCTCGTCGGACTCGCGGTGGTCGCGCGGCACCTTGTCCACCAGCCAGGACGGCGCCCGGCGCAGCAGCCGGGCCAGCCGGGCGTCGGACAGCAGCGCCTGGCCCGGCCGCCGCGTGGTGCGGGTCATCCCGCCAGTCCCGTGGTGGCTGCCCGGGCCTCCCGGCGAGCGCGGGCCCGCTCACCCAGCGCGGTGAGCACCGCCTCGTCGTAGGTCATCGGCTCGAACGGGACCACCCGGCGGATCGAGTCGTCCTTCACCACCACCTCGTTGGTCATCGAGTCGATCAGCGACCGGCCGGTCTGCACGTCGACGTCGGTGACCAGCGACAGCCAGTAGGAGGAGAGCTTCGGGCTCAGCAGCGGAACCGGGACGATCAGCAGCCGGCGGCCCTGGATCTCCGCCACCCGAGTGAGCATCTCCAGGTACTCGAGCACCTCGGGGCCGCCGACGTCGAACGCCCGCCCCTCGGCCTCCGGGGCCTCCAACACCCCGACCAGGTACCGGACGACGTCGGCGACCGCGATCGGCTGGGTGTGGGTGTGCACCCAGCGCGGGGTGACCATCGCCGGCAGGTGGGCGACGAGCTGGCGGGTCATCTCCCAGGAGACCCCGCCGTGGCCGACCACGATCCCGGCCCGCAGGGCGGTGACCGGCACGCCCGTCTCGCCCAGCAACCGCTCGACCTGGCGGCGGCTGCGCAGGTGGGCGGAGAGATCGTCGGAGTCGTTGCCGAGCCCGCCGAGGTACACGATCCGACGGACCCCGGCGTCGGCCGCGGCCCGGGCGAAGGAGCGGGCGGCCGCGGCGTCCTTCTCCTGGAAGTCGGGGGAGTCCAGCGAGTGGACCAGGTAGTACGCGGCCTCGCAGTCGGCGAGCGCGGCGCGCAGCGACGCCTCGTCGCCGACGTCCCCCGGCACCGGCGTGCCGGCGCCGGAGTAGGTGTCCGGGTGCCGGGTCATCGCCCGGACCTCGTGCCCGGCCTCCTCCAGAGCAGGCGCCAGCCTGCTGCCGACGAACCCCGACGCCCCGGTGACCAGGTCGTTGCCCAGCTCGCGCTGCATCTCCAGGAACTCGGCGGAGACCACGGCACAGACCGTGTGGCTGCCCAGGTCGGCCGGCCCGGTGCGGCAGGACCCGTCCCGGGTGAAGCCGGTC
>NZ_JAAKGN010000095.1:0-17926 GCF_011039295.1 Modestobacter sp. KNN46-3
CCGGTCAGGTCGACCGCGGACGCGACGAGGGCCGGGTTGTGCGTGTTCGCGGCGGCCCGGGCGATGATCGCGTCGACGGCGGCCTTCTCTGCGGCCGTGGCCTGCTCGGTTGCGGTCTTCGTGGCGGTCTCCAGCTCGGCGATGCGGTCCTCGAGGGACTTGGTCGCGGCGGCCTTCTCCTCGGTGGCCTTCACGCGGGCGCGCTCGAGGCGGTCGTTGAACATGCTGTCCAGCTGCTCCTGGGTGAGCTGGATCAGCTTCGGGTCACCGGCCGGAGCAGCAGCAGCGGGGGCGCCGGCAGCAGCGTCGTCGGTGGTCGGGGCGGGGTTCTGGTCGGTCGTGGTCACGATCGGTCCAATCAGGTGCGGGTGTGCCCGACGAGCGGGCCCGCCCCGTGGTGGGGCGTGCCTCGGACCGTCCGGACCGCCCCACCGGGATGCACGGAGCTCAGAACGCCAGGTCGACCAGGTTCGCCACGAGGACGACCTCCCACGCGAACAGCAGCACCAGCCCGCTGCGCAGCGCCACCACCGACGCGCGGCTGAACCACCGCAGCGACGACGCGGCCACCAGGCCAGGCACGAGCATCGCCACGGAGACGAGCTCACCGGGCCACGCGAGGACCAGGTGCACCGCGGCGAGGGCGAACCACGTCGCGGCGACGATGCGGCGAGAGCGGGTGCCGCGCGACGACCGGATGACGGGTGCTGCGTGCCGGGGAACGGTCATGCCCGGCACCGTCCGCGCGTCGGCCGTGAGCGCACTCAGCCGCCGACAGTTGGTGTCACCGAAGATAGTATCCCGAACGATACTCTTCTCGGGGTGCGTTTCCGCAGGTCAGGGACGCAAGTACTGCGCCGAGCGGACCGGGCCCAGCGCCGCAGTGAGGCTGCCGGTCGACCGCGTCACGCCCCACTCGGGGCTGCGGCGCTCCGAGACCAGGTCCGCCAGGCTCACCGCGCCGTCAGCGAACGCGGCGAACGCAGCCGGCCCCAGGACCGTCCGCTGCTGCTCCGCGGTCAACCGGGCGAACCGCTCCGGGCCGGTCAGCCCGTAGTTCACCAGCGGCACGACCGGGAGCAGCGTGCACATGCAGTTCGGGTGCGACCCCATCGGCGTGTTCAAGTCGAACTCGGTGCCGTGCATCGCCCAGCACGCCGGGCACGTCCGCCCGACGACGAGCCGACTGCTCCAGCGCCACCGGGTCACGGCCGGGTTGTCGATGTAGGACTGCCGGCTGGCTTCCCGGTACGCGCGCAGCTGCTCGGTGCGGGCGACCGTCATCGCGTTGCTCAGCGCACCGTTGGTGACGCGGCGGAGCTCCGCTGCGGTCTTCGCCGGCGCCCAGCCGCGCATCACGGCCTCCCGGAGCACGTCGCGCGCAGCAGTGACGGTGCCCCCGGCGCGAGCCTCCAGCAGCCGGACGAGCGGCCCGTAGGAGGTGACGGCCACGATCTCCTGCGCAGCGCCCACGTTCAGCGTGCCGAGCACCGACTGCACTCCGGTCGCCTCGACCAGCGCGGCCGCATCCGCAGCTCCCGCGGCGAGGGCAGCGTCAGCGAGGGCTGCAGCGGCACGGCCGGCGACCGGGGCCAAGTCCAGCAGCTGCTCCTCCAGGCGGCTCAGCAGCCGCTGGTAGCGCGACTCGCGCTCCAGCCACGCGGTCGACACGGGGCGCCCAGCAGCCCGCTCAGCGTCGATGCGCCGCTGCAGGCTGCCCAGGTCACGCTGGACGCTCTGCCAGACGGTCGCGTACGCGCGCGCCAGCTGCCCAGCGACCCGCTTGGAGTCCGCGGCCAGCGCCACCCGCTGGGAGACGGCGACCTGCTCGATGTTCTGCCGGGCCGTCACCGCTCAGCCCTCAGACGGTGCCGGCGTCGAACGCCCGCGCGGACGCCTCAGCGGTGCGGGTCTCGGCGAGGTCGGCGGCCTCCCGGTCCCAGCCGAGGAACTCGACGAGGGCGTCGGCCAGGCTCATGCCGGCGTCGACCGCGTCGCGCATCTGCTGCACCCGCGAGCTGGTCGTGGACGTGGCGATCGGTGCGAACTTCACGTCCAGCGCCGGCGCGGGCATCGGCCGGCCGGTCAGCTTGTACAGGTGCATCCGGACCGCGAGGCGGGCGACCTCACGGAACGCGCGCCGGTACGTCGTCCGGATCGCGGCAGCCTGCCACCCGACGAACGGCATCGACGCGATCTCCAACGCGTCCCCGCTGACCGGTGCGCCGCCGAGCTGCACCAGGTGCGTCGGGATGTGCGCCAAGCGCGCGATCGCGGTCCGCAGCGAGTCCTGCTCGGCGAGGTACGCCTCGGGCTTCGGCGACTCGAACTGGATGACCTGCCGCTTGTCGCCCTCCGCGTCGGCGACCGTCGGGATGGACACGTCGCGGGACCCGGTGGCCGGGTTCATGCTCGGGATGACCGCGGCGACCTCGCCGGTGGCCGGGTCGTACGTCTCGATGCCGAGGTACACGCGGAACGGCAGCGCGTACGCCTCACCGACGACGGCCTGCGTCTGCAGCGACTTGTTCAGCATGTCGTTGAGCGGGATGGCGTCATCGAGGACGGACCCGTTCAGGTCGACGACGACCGCAGCGATCTCGCCGAGCGGGTTGGGGAGCTCCTCGCGGGCGTGGAACGCCTCCGGGGCGGGGAGCAGCTGCGCGCTGGTCGTGCCGAACACGATCTTGCGGTCGGGCAGGTACAGGGTCGCGGAGGTGAAGGAGTCGGCCTCGTCGCGCCACACGTGCAGCAGCGACAGCAGCCTCCCGGACTTGCTCACCTGGGCGTACACCGAGCGCGGGTCGACGCAGTACAGGGCGACCTCGCCGGCCTCGTCGTAGTCGACGAGCATGACGGTCTGCGTGCCGGCCTTCTCGGCGGTCGTGGCGAACTCGTCGAGGTCGTCGGCCTCCCGTTCGAACAGGTCGGTCGCCCACGCGGCGAGGGCCTGCTCGAACGGGTTGTCGCTCGTGGCCTCCACTCCGGCGGGGACGACGGCGTCGGCGCGGGTGTCGACGACCAGCTTGCACTGGTTGTCCTTCACGCCGGCGACGACCTTGCGGTACGAGTCGTTCCACGCCTTCGACCCGAGCGAGCAGTTGTGCCGCCCGTCGTAGTACGCGAACCGTGGCTCCACCTTCACGCCACGTGCGCGCAGCGTGCTGATCGCGGTCGTCAGGATCCGCGTGTAGTCCATGAGGCACCTCCGGCCTCGGACCGTCCGGAGCGTGCGGCCGACGGCACGGAGGCGCGGGCGTCCAGCATCGTCCAACAGCCTGTTGCGCTATCCCTCACCAGGTGGAGCGGGCCTTCACCGGCGCGGCCGGCGCGCCCTTGTTCTCCAGGTGGGTGATTGCGTAGACGAGCGCATCCAGACGGTCCGGGGAGTTCGGGGCGTCCGGCGTCCACGTGGTCATCTGCGCCTCGAGCTCGTCGAACGGGCCGACGTGATGCACCTGCCCCTGCCCGTACAGCACCGACACGGGCTCCGCGCGAAGCGCCTTCCCGCGCTTGGCGTGCACTCCGAGGACCTTCGGCAGCGGACCGGTCCACCGGCCCTCCTTGACCGCGTGCCGGAGTGCGGCCATCAGCGCGCTCTTGACGTAGTCGCCGCCCTGGTTGGTCTCGTACACGATCACGTCCGCGCTCACCGCGGCTGCCAGGTCGACGCAGGCACGCGCTGCGGCCTCCGGCCCGGAGAAGTGCCCGGACCGGTCAGCGAGGACGTACAGCTGCCGCGGGCGGGTCGCCTGCGCGCTGGCCGCGGCGACGATGCCGGTCTCATCCGACGTGTCGGTGAACGTCGAGGCGGGGTCGTAGCCGACGACGACGCGCGCCAGGGACTCCGGCGCCCCGTTGTGCGCGCGGTGCGCCTCGATGTTCGTCAGGCTGAACAGCGCGCCGGGCACCTGGTCCATCGCGTCCCAGTCGCCCTCGAGCAGCGCCTTCCGCTTCCGGTCGTCGGGCATCGACTTCAGCCGGTTCACGTAGTCGGGGTTGCTCGCCAGCAGCGCCGGGTTGTCCATCAGCGTCGACGGGACGAACACCCGCGGGAGGCCAGGGGTGCCGTCGGGCAGCGGCGGCTGCCACGGCACGAACGGCTCCGGCTTGCCCTGGCCCTTCCCGAGGTCGGCCGGGCGCGGGGCGACGAACCGGCGCTTGACCCAGGCGTACCCGACACCTTCGGGGTTGCTCGTCATGATCGCGGCGGTCCGGTGGCCGCGCTGGTTGCACGCGTCGCAGTGCCCGCCGAACGACGACCGGAGCCGGGTGAGCATGTACGTGTACTGCACCTCGGCAAGCTCGGTCCCCTCGTCGAAGTACAGGCGGTCGAACTCGACGGACTTGTAGTTCTGCTCGTCGCCGATGTGCGTGAGGCTGATGAACCGGATGACCGACCCGTTCGGAAACGTCCACGTCAGCTCAGCGCGGTTGTGCTTGGCGATGCCGTTGCAGATGGCCGTCAGCGGCATCAGGTGCGTCTGCTTGAGCATCGGCAGGGTGCGCCGGACGATCCCGATGTGGACCCGCTCGTGGGTCAGCGCGAACAGGACGGCGTCGTTCCGGAGCCAGTAGCTCTTCCCGCCACCCGCGGCGCCACCGAACAGCAGCTCCGAGACCCGGAAGACGAGGTCGGCGGCGATCTGCTGCTTGGGCTGCGGCTCGTAGTCGGGCAGCACCGGGGGCGACGGATCGAACGCGTCCGCCACGAGGTCCCAGACGCTGCGTGCCACGCGTTCGGACCGTCCGGGGTGGCGCCTGCCCGTCGCGGGTTCCACAAGCCCGTACCCAGACCGTACCCGAACCGTACCCACGAGCACCGGGAACGGCCGGGAATGGTCGGGAAGATGCCGAAGGGTGAAAGGCCTGCTCAGAGCGGCAGCGGTGCCTCTGACCAGCACATTCTGAAGTGCCTACCGACGGCGTACTCGGCGGTGCTCATGCCCTCCTCGCCGGCTACGCGGGCCTCCGACCACCGCTGGGCCAGCGCCGCGCGTCGGCATCCGGTGGTCCGTTCCTCGTTCTCCGGCTGGATCTCCATGTGTCCTCCTCCGCAGGACCGCCTGCCGGTCCGTCGACCCGAGCCTGGCGCCGGCGCGGGCACGCCCGGGTCGCTGCGGCCGGGTTGTGGAGGACGCCCGCGGTTGTGGACGCCGACCGGCACGACGGCGGTGACCGTGACTCAGCCGAGGACGTCGCCACCGATCCCCAGCACCATCGGGACGACGCCCAGGCACAGGAACGCCGGCAGGAAGCACAGCCCCAGCGGCGCCAGCACCCACACCCCCGCCCGCTGCACCGCGGCCTCGGTCTGGCTGCGGCCGGCGCTGCGCAGGTCGGCGGCGAGCCGCTGCAGGGCCGGGACGACCGCCGAGCCCGACTCCCCGGCGCGGACCACCGTGCGGGCGAGCGCGTCGACCGGCGGTGGCGCCCCCGCCCAGGCTCGGCGCGGGGCGGCGCCCAGCCGGTACAGGGCCCCCGCCTCGACCAGCCGGTCGCCGAGCGGACCGGGAACCGCCTCCCCGACCGCCGCGACGGCCGACCCGACCGGGGTGCCGGCCGCCAGGCAGACGGTGAGCAGGTGGCAGGCCACCGGCAGGTCCCGGGCGAGGGCTCCGGCGACGGGCGGTGGCGCACCGGACCGCCGGAGCAGCCGGTCCAGCCCTGCGGCCAGGCCCAGCCCGACCAGCGCGGCCGGCAGCCCGGCACCGAGCACCAGGAAGGCCGCCAGCCCACCCAGACCTGCCTCCACCCGGCGTCGCGCCGCCCCCGGTGGGCCGCTCGTCGACCGCCACGGACGCCTGCCGTCGCCGGGGACGGCGAGCAGTGACCGCACCCGGTCCCGGCGGCCGGCTCCGGGCGGCACCCACAACAGCACCGCGCCGGCCAGGACCAGGACTGCCCAGACACCGTTCACTGCGCGACCGCCCGCCGCACCAGCCGCGCCGACCAGATGAGCCCGGCCAGTTCCAGGGCCACGCCGAGCACCAGCAGCGCCGTCCCCGCGCCGGTGGTGGTGAGCACCCGCCACGGGTCGGCGCCCACCCCGCTGCCCATCAGCAGGCCGAGCAGCGGAAGACCGGCGAGCACGGCGGCGCTGGCCCGCGGCCCGGCGACCGCAGAGCGCAGCTCCTCTCCGGCCCGCAGCCGGGCCCGCAGGTCGTCCTCGACGGCGGTGACCACCCCGGCCAGCGAGCAGCCCGTGCGGGTGCTCAACCGCACCGCGGCCGCGATCCGCACGAGCGCCCGGGCCGACTCGTCCGTCGCCGGCCCCGTCGGCGGGTCGCCCAGTCGCAGGACCGGCTCGAGCGCCCGCGCCATGCCGGCGTCCGGGCAGCCGTCGACCGCGGTGGTGGCCGCCTCCGGGAGCGGCCGCCCGGCTCGCACCTCCGCGGCCAGCACGCCGAGCGCCTCCACCAGGGCCCGGGTGCGCCGCTCTCCGGCGGCGGTCCGGCCGCGCGCCTGCAGGGCACGGCCGGCGACGACACCGCAGACGGCCGCGAGCGCGGCCACCACCGGGGTGGACAGCAACGCCCCGGCTCCCCCGCTCCCCAGCGCGAACACCCACGGTCCAGCCGGGCCACCGGCCAGGGCGCGGAGGTCCGGACGCGCCCCGCCCCACCCCGGCTCGGTGAGCCGTCGCGGCCGGCCGGCGGCGCCCGAGGGCCAGGCCAGCAGCGCGACCCCGAGGACCAGCAGGGCCGGGCTCATCCGGGCACCCGGACGCCGAGCAGGTCGGCGAGCTCCCTGCGCGCCGGGGTGGGGCCGCCGTCGGCCCGCCAGCCCGCGGCCACCTCGATCAGCTCTCCCCGTCGCCGGACCACCCCCAGCTCGGCCACGCCCCGCCCCGCCGGGCTCCGCCGCAGGTGCACGACGAGCGCGAGCGCGGCCGCCGCCTGGCTGTGCACCGCGGCCCGACCCAGGCCGGCCGCATCGCCGAGGGCCTCGAGCCGGGCCGGCAGGTCCGCGGCCCGGTTGACGTGCACCGTGCCGCAGCCGCCGTCGTGCCCGGTGTTCAGGGCGGCGAGCAGGTCGACCACCTCGGCGCCGCGGACCTCGCCGACGACCAGCCGGTCCGGGCGCATCCGCAGGGCCTGCCGCACCAGGTCCCGCAGCGTGACCGCGCCGGCGGCCTCGACGTTGGCCGGCCGGGTGAGCAGCCGGACGACGTGCGGGTGCCGTGGGGTCAGCTCGGGTGCGTCCTCGCAGAGCACCACCCGTTCCCCGGGATCGACCAACCCGAGCAGTGCGGAGAGGACCGTCGTCTTCCCGGTGCCCGTGCCGCCGGTGACCAGGAACGCCAGCCGCGCCCGGACGGCGGCCGCCAGCAGCTCGGCGCTGGCGCCGGGCAGGGCACCGCGGTCGGAGAGGTCGGCGAAGGAGAGCGCCGCCCGGCGCAGCACCCGCAGGGACAGGCAGGTGCCCGCCCCGGACACCGGCGGCAGGACCGCGTGCAGCCGCGTGCCGTCGGGCAGGCCGGCGTCGACCCACGGCGCCGCGTCGTCGAGCCGGCGGCCGGCAGCCGCGGCCAGCCGCACCGCGAGCCGTCGGACCGCGGCCTCGTCGGGGAACCGGACGTCGACCGGCTCCAGGCCCTCGCCACGGTCGATCCAGACCTCGTCCGGCCCGTTGACCAGCACGTCGGTGACGCCGGGGGTGCGCAGCAGCGGCTCCAGCACGCCCGCCCCGGCCAGCTCGTCGGTGGCGGCCCGGACGGCGTCGAGCACTCCGCGGTCGCCCAGCAGGCCGCCGGACTCCTCCCGGACCAGGGCCGCCACGGCCGCCGGGCTGGGGGCGCCCACACCGGTGGCCAGCCGGGCGCGCACCCGCTCCACCAGCGGTGGCGCCGACTCCACGGTCACGCCGCGCGCCCGGCCAGCTCGGCGAGGAGCAGCCGGCTGAGCCCGCCGAGCGGGGACCGGGCGGCCACGGACGGCGGTTCGCCCCGTTCGCTGCGCGGTGCCGCCGACCGGTCGGCGGCGAGCTCGGCGAAGACCGGCCGGCCGACCACGTCGGCCACCTCGGCGCGGCTCAGGCCCCCGGGGACCGGCCGGCTGACCACGAGCGCCCCCGACCAGGGCCGCTGGTCCCCCTCCAGCAGGGCGCGGGCGGCGGCTCCGGCCCGCAGCCGCGCCGGTACGAGCAGGACGCTGAGGTCGGCCTCGGCGAGGAGCGCCTCGGCTGCGGGGCTGCGGACGGGGAGGTCGAGCACGACGCCGCACCCGCTGGCCCGGGCGCCCGCGCAGACGGCGAGCAGGGCCTCGGCCGGCAGCTCCTGGGGGTGCTCCCGGGAGGCGGAGAGCACCGCGACCCCGGCGACCTCGGGCAGGGCGGCGGCGAGCGCCGGGCCGGCCACCCGTCCACTCACCCCGGCCAGCTCCGGCCAGCGCAGCCCGGGCTCCCGTTCCGCCCCGAGCAGCAGGTCCAGGCCGGCGGCCCAGCCGTCGCCGTCCACCAGCAGCACCCCGCCGTCGGCCGCGCTGCCCGCGGCCACCGCGAGCGCCGTCGCCAGGGTGCTCGCGCCGGCGCCGCCGCAGGCGCCGCCGACCACGGTCAGCCAGCCCGGCCGGGCGGGGGCCTGCACCGCCGCGGCCACCCGCTCCACCAGCCACGCCTCGTCGCGGGGCAGCACCACCACCCGTTCGGCGCCGAGCTCGACGGCCGCCGGCCACACCTCGGCCGCGGGTCCACCGGCGGCGACCACCAGCACCCCTGGGCGCCGCGGCAGCGCCCGCACCGGCGCACTGCCCAGCACCTCGGCGCCGAGGAGCACCAGCGGCGCGTCCCGGTGGGCGCGGCGGAGCGCACCCCCTCCCGTGGTCAGCTCAGCGGTGGCACCGGCGGCGGCGAGCAGCCGGAGCAGGTCGTCGAGCAGGCCGGAGTCGGTGCTCAGGACCAGTGGGTGGGCAGGGGCGACGGGCGCGGAGCCGGGGGCTCGCGAGGCAGCGGACACCCGCCCAGCGCAGCGGGACGGTCGGCGCCGGCCCAGTCCCGGACGGCATCTGTGGACAACCCCTCCGGGTGTGGACGACGGTGTGCCCGACCCCCTGGACTGCCGATCCCCTTACCGTGTGCGATGTGACCCGCGCTGCGGCGTTCTTCGACCTGGACAAGACGGTCATCGCGAAGTCCAGCACGTTGGCCTTCGGACGACCGTTCTTCCAGGGTGGGCTGATCAACCGGCGAGCCGTCCTCAAGGGCGCCTACGCGCAGTTCGTCTTCTCCCTGGCCGGCGCCGACGCCGACCAGATGGAGCGGATGCGGCGACAGATCACCGCGATGACCACGGGCTGGGACGTCGCCGTCGTGCACGAGATCGTGCGGGAGACGCTGCACGGCATCGTCGACCCGCTCGTCTACGCGGAGGCCGCCGACCTCATCGAGGAACACCAGGCGGCCGGCCGGGAGATCGTCATCGTCTCCAGCAGCGGCGCGGAGATGGTGGAGCCGATCGGCGAGATGCTCGGGGTCGACCGCGTCGTCGCCACCCGGATGGTCACCGTCGACGGGAAGTACACCGGCGATATCGACTACTACGCCTACGGCGAGAACAAGGCCGCCGCGATGCGCGAGCTGGCTGCCGAGAAGGGCTGGGACCTGGCCGACTGCTGGGCCTACAGCGACTCGATCACCGACCTGCCGATGCTCGAGGCGGTCGGTCACCCGACCGCCGTCAACCCCGACCGGGGGCTGCGCAAGGTCGCCGCCGAGCGGGGCTGGCCGGTGCTCGAGTTCACCCGCCCGGTCACCCTGCGCTCCCGCTTCTCCGGCGCCCGGACGCCGGTCGTCACCAGTGCCGCGGTCGGCGTCGGGGCCGCCGTGGCCGGATTGGCCTGGTACGCCCGGCGGCGCGGGCTGCGGGTGCTCCCGGCTGCTGGTGTCGCGTTGGCCGCGCCCGTCGTGTTGCCCCCGGCCAGCCGCTGGCGGCGACGCGGCGCCTGACCGCCGCCCCCTCCTCAGCCGCCGACGCGGCTGCGCACCTCGGCGACCTTCTCGCGCACCTGGTCCACGACCGTCTGGGCGGTCGAGACCGGCTGGAAGTCCTGCGCCGCGGCGGTCAGCGCCTGCTGCTCCTCGGCCGTGAGCTCCAGCTCGGCGGCCGCCACGTTGGACTCCAGCTGCTCGACGCTGGACGCCCCCGGGATCACGACCACCTGCGGCAGACCGAGGAGCCAGGCCAGGGCCACCTGGGCCGGCTTCGCCTGGTGCGCAGCGGCCACGTCCCGGAGCAGCTGGAGGAGCGGCTCGGCCCGGCTCAGGTTCTCGGTGCCGAACAGCGGGTTCATCGCCCGGACGCCCCCGGGCCGGTGGTCGGCGGAGTAGCGGCCGCCCAGCAGGCCCTGGGCGAGCGGGCTGTAGGCGATGACCACCCGGTTCTCACGCTCGGCGAAGGGCACCAGGTCGGCCAGGGGCCCAGCGTGCGCCAGGGAGAACTGGACCTGGTTGCTCACCACCGGGCTGCCCAGCGCGCCGTCGGCCGCCTGCCAGCGCTCCAGCGAGTAGTTGGAGACCCCGACGGCACCGATCACGCCCTCGTCGAGGAGGGCGCGCATGCCCGGCATGATCACCGAGTCCGGCACCAGCGGGTTGGCCTGGTGCACCTGGTAGAGCGGGATCCGGTCGAGCTGCAGCCGGCGGGCGCTCCCGGCCGCGCGGTTGCGGACGACCGCCGGGAACGGCGCCACCGGGAAGACCTTGCTGGCGACGACCACCTCGGCCCGGTCGGCGCCGAGCGCCTCGGCCAGGATCTTCTCGCTGCGGCCGAAGCCGTACACCTCGGCGGTGTCGAACAAGGTGACGCCCAGTTCGCGGGCCCGCCGGACGATGTCGCGCGCCGCCCCCACGGCGTAGTCGTCGCCGTAGCCCCATTCCCGGGAACCGAACTGCCAGGTGCCCAGTCCCACCCGGCTGACCTGTCCCAGACCGTCGACCTCGAGGAAGCGCATCCGCCCAGTCTGGTCGTGCTGCAACGGAGCCGCAGGACGGCGCTGTCGGGCTCAGCCGCGGAGCAGGCTCTCGCAGATCGCCAGGCCCTCGGTGGCGCCGTGCTCGGTGGCGCGGCAGCAGTGCACGAGCCAGCCGGCCACCCCGGCCGGGCCGCCGGTCCGGTAGCCCACCAGCGCGGCCTCGTAGGCGTCCCGGCCCAGCTCGGCGAAGCCGACCTCCGGCACAGAGACCGCCTTGCGGTCCAGGCCCCGGCTGATGATGACCAGCCGGGCAGCGGCGCGGGCGACCACGCCGTCCTGCACCCCGAAGGGCGCCAGCGCGGCCAGCTCGCCGTGCACCACCCCGGCCACCACCACGGCCGGGACCGTGGTCGCACCGGTGATCAGGGAGAAGAGCCCACCCAACCGCGGACCGGCCGCGCCGCTGGGCCGACCCAGGTCGGCCGGCTCGGCGAGGTCTGTGGCGGCCAGGACGTGCAGCCGGGCGAGCACCTGACCGGGTGCCCGCTCCCAGGTCTCCACCATCGAGCCGAGGCCCACCGAGACCCGCAGCGCACCCTGGACGACCGGGTCGGTCACCTCGCCGGCGCGCAGGTCCGCCAGCGGCCGGTCCACGCCCTCCAGCGCGGCCGACGCCCGGGCACCGCGCAGCGCCGACTCCGCGCTGACCCCGGCCGACTCCCGGCGGAGCACCTTGTGGCCGAGCAGGCGGTCCACCGCGGCGCGTGCGTCCTCGGCCGCCGCGGCGACGCCGGGCAGCTCCAGCAGCGGGGCGAGCGGGTCGGGGCCGGTCGGGCGCGCGGCGGGCCGGGGGGCCCGGCCGGCGCCGGGGCGCAGCGGGATCGTCACGGCTGCGACGGTACGAGTCCGGGGCGGCCGGTCTCCCGCCGCCCTCCGCGACCCGGCGCCTACGCTCCCAACCACCATGGCCGCTCCCCTGACCCTGCTCCTCGTCCGGCACGGCCAGAGCGAGTGGAACGCCGCCGGGCTGATGCAGGGCCAGACCGCGCACGTGCCGCTGACCGAGCTCGGCCACCAGCAGGCGGCGCAGGCCGCGGCCGAGCTCGCCGCGCGCACCCGGGACGGCGGTGGCCCCGGGGCCCTCGTCTCCAGCGACCTGCACCGCGCCGTGCAGACCGCCGAGCACTGCGCCGCGGCCACCGGGCTGGCCCTCAGCACCACCCCGGCGCTGCGCGAGCAGGGCTACGGCGTGCTGGAGGGGCGACCCTCCCGCGAGCTGTGGGACGTCGTCGACTGGACCGATCCGCACTGGTCGGCCGAGGGCGGGGAGAGCCTCACCCAGCTGCACTCCCGGGTCGCCGGCTACCTCGACCGGCTGCGCGCCGACCCGCCGGCTGCGGTCGTCGCCCTGGTCACCCACGGGGACACCATCCGGGCTGCCCAGGCGGTGGTCGCCGGGCTCGGGCCCGACCAGCTGCCGGGGGTCACCCCGCACAACGGCACGGTCACGAAGCTGGTGCTGACGTGACCAGGGTGCTCGTGCTCGGCGGCTCCCGATCGGGCAAGTCCGCGCACGCCGAGCAGTTGCTGGCCGGCTGGGACGAGGTCACGTACCTCGCCACCTCCGTCGTCGCCGAGGCCGACGCCGAGTGGTCGGCCCGGGTCGCCGCCCACCGCGCCCGCCGTCCGGCCGGGTGGACGACGGTGGAGACGACCGCGCCGTCGGAGCTGCTGCGCCAGGGTGCGGTGCTGGTCGACAGCGTCACCACCTGGGTGGCCGCGCTGATGGACGAGACCGGCATCTGGGACGCCGTCGACGCGACCGGGGCGCACGCTGCGGGCTCCCCCGCGGACGCCGCCGCGGCCCGCGACCGGCTGGACCAGCGCTGCGATGCGCTGGTCGACAACTGGGTGATGACGCCGGCGCACGTGGTGGCGGTCAGCGACGAGGTGGGTCTGGGCGTGGTGCCGGAGACCCGGGCCGGTCGGCTCTTCCGGGACACGCTGGGCACGGTCAACCAGCGGCTGGCCTCGACCGCCGACGAGGTGTGGTTCGTGGTCGCCGGGCTGCCGCAGCGGTTGCGATGAGCTCCCCGGACCAGCCGGCGCCCCGCCGCCCCTGGACCGGGCCGGCGGAGTCGTTCGCGCTGCTGACCAGCCTGCGGGTGCCGGCCGCCGCCTCGGCCCGCGGGGTGCTGCCCTGGGCGCCGCTGGTCGGCCTCGTGCTGGGGGGCGTGGCGGCCGTAGTCGCCTGGGCCGCCGGCCGCGCGGCCAGCCCACTGGTCGGCGCGGTGCTGGGCGTCGCCGTCCTGGCCGGGCTCACCCGCGGACTGCACCTGGACGGGCTGGCCGACACCGCCGACGGGCTGGGCCCGCTGCGCGGCCGCGAGAAGGCGCTGGCGGTGATGCGCGCCGGGGACGTCGGCCCCTTCGGGGTGGTCACGTTGGTGCTGACCCTGTTGCTGCAGGTCGCCTGCCTGGCACACCTGCTGACCGTGGACGGCGGCTGGCTCGCCCTCCCGATCGCCACGGTCACCGCCCGGGTGGCGATGGCCCGCACCGGCCTGCCCGGTGTGCCCATCGCGGCGGGCTCGTCGCTGGGCCAGGCGGTCGCCGGCACGGTGTCGCGGGGCTGGCTGGCCGGTGCCGCCCTCAGCACCGTCACGGCAGCGGCCGTCGGCGCGCTGCTCGTCGGCGCCGAGGGAGTCGCCGCCGCACTCGGGCTGGTGGCCGCCGTCGCGGTCGGGCTGGCGTCGTCCGAGGCGCTGTTCTCCCGGGCCCGCGCCCGGCTGGGTGGCGTGAACGGCGACGTCATGGGGGCCATGGGCGAGGTGACGGCGGCGGTCACCCTGCTCGCCGCCGCCGTCCTGCTCAGCTGAGCGCGGTCATCGGCGACGGGTGAGTGAGCCGAGGACCCGGCTCAGGCCGCCGGAGGCGGCGGGCGAGGCGGCCCGGCCGCGCCCCATCCCACCTCCGGCCGTCCCGGTCCGGCGCCGACCGGCGGTGCCCCGGGTGGCCGAACGGCCACCACGCGCGCTCCGTGCCGCGGTGTTCCCTGCC
The DNA here is from genome assembly GCF_011039295.1 of Modestobacter sp. KNN46-3. NCBI lineage: Bacteria > Bacillati > Actinomycetota > Actinomycetes > Geodermatophilales > Geodermatophilaceae > Modestobacter > Modestobacter sp. KNN46-3. The sequence continues at coordinate 13,971 of NZ_JAAKGN010000095.1, forward strand.
GTGCCCATCAACCTGCCGAGGATGCTCATGGGAGAGGTGTGACCGCCGTCATCAATTCGTAACCTGCTGGCCAGCCGGATCGCGGCGCGTCGTCGCGGTCAGCCACCAGCCACGGACTGCACGACCATCACCTCCGCGCCGGCCGGCACCGGGGTGACCAGACCGGAGAGCCGCCGGACCTCCTCGCCGTCGACGTAGACGTTGACGTGCCGGCGCAGCGCCCCGGTCTCGTCGCGCACCCGCCGGTCGAACACCGGGTGCTCGGTGGCCAGCACGTCGAGCAGGGCGCGGACCGTCGCGGACTCGGGCAGGTCCAGCGACATCGACGTCCGGCCGCCGGTGCAGTCGGCCAGCAGCCTCGGCAGCAGCACCCGGACGGTCACGGCAGCACCGCCGCCCGCACGCACAGCACGTCGGGCAGGTGGGACGTGACCGTGCTGAACGACTCCCCCTCGTCGGCACTGGCGTACACCTCGCCGCCGCGGGTGCCGACGTAGACGCCCACCGGGTCACCGGCGTCCACGCAGGCGGCGTCCCGCAGCACCGCGTTGTACTCGTGCGTGGGCAGCCCGGCGTCGAGCCGGCGCCAGGTGGAGCCGGCGTCGTCGCTGCGGTGCACGGCCAGCTCGCCGTCCGGCGGGATCCGCTCACCGTCGGCGACCAGCGGGACCACCCAGATCCGCCCACCCCGGCGCGGGTCGGCGAGCATCACGAAGCCGAAGTCGGAGGGCAGCCCGTCGGCGATCGACGTCCACGAGTCGCCGTCGTCGTCGGACCGGTACACGCCGTGGTGGTTCTGCGCGTACAGCCTCCGTGGGTCCGCGGCGTCCCGAGCGATCTTGTGCACGCACTGCCCGAACTCCGGCGCCGGACCGGGCATGAAGTACGCCGAGATGCCGGAGTTGCGCGGCTGCCAGGTGGACCCGCCGTCCCGCGTCCGGTAGACGCCGCCGGTGCTCATCGCCACGTGCACCGTGCCCTCGGGCCCGGGGACGACGGAGTGCGCCGCCGCCCCGCCGTAGCCCGCGCCCCACTCGGTGCGGTGCGGGTGGTCCCACAGCCCGCGGCACAGCTCGAAGGACTCCCCGCCGTCGTCCGAGCGCCAGACCGAGATCGGCTCGCAGCCGGCCCACACCACCCCGGGCCGGTCGGCCGAGTCCGGGCGCAGCTGCCAGATCCGCTCGACGGCGGCCCCGGTGTCGGCCGGGAACCGGATCGCCCCACCGGCCGGCTCGTCCCAGGTCGCGCCCAGGTCGTCGGAGTGCAGGACCGTGGGGCCGAAGTGCTCCGACCGCACCCCGACCATCAGCCGGGTGCGCCCGTCGCGGGTGTCGATGCCGATGCTCGGGACCTCGGTCATCAGGAAGTGCGGTGCGGAGAGCGACCAGCTGCGCCGGTCCTCACTCGTCGCGAGCCAGAGCCCCTTGCGCGTGCCGATCGCCAGCAGAGTCGTCGCCATGCACCAGTAGACCGCCGGACGCCGACAGACTCATCGCTGCCCGTCGTCCTACCTCGCGCTGTGGGGACCTACCCCGCCGCAGACCACCGGGTAGGTCCCCCCACGACCAGGTGACCTGATCGTGGGGAGACCCAGGGACCGGCGCTCAGACCGGTTGCTGGGCCGGGGTGTCGCCGCCCTCGAGGTCGCCCTCGGTGTCCAGGTAGGCCTGCTGCAGCTCGGCCAGCAGCGCCGGGTCGGGCTCGGCCCACATCTTCCGGTCGACCGCCTCCAGCAGCCGCTCGGCGATCCCGTGCAGCGCCCAGGGGTTCGACTGCTCCATGAACGCCCGGTTCTCCGGGTCGAGCACGTAGCTCTGCGCCAGCTTCTCGTACATCCAGTCCGCGACCACGCCGGTGGTGGCGTCGTAGCCGAACAGGTAGTCGACGGTGGCGGCCATCTCGAACGCGCCCTTGTAGCCGTGCCGGCGCATGGCGGCCAGCCACTTGGGGTTGACCACCCGGGCCCGGAACACCCGGGAGGTCTCCTCGACCAGCGAGCGGGTGCGCACGTGCTCGGGGCGGGTCGAGTCGCCGATGTAGGCCTTCGGTGAGCTGCCGGTCAGCGCGCGCACCGTGGCGACCATCCCGCCGTGGTACTGGAAGTAGTCGTCGGAGTCGGCGATGTCGTGCTCGCGGGTGTCGATGTTCTTGGCCGCCACCGCGATCCGCCGGTAGGCGGTCTCCATGTCCGGGCGGGCCTGCACACCGTCGAGGTCCCGGCCGTAGGCGTAGCCGCCCCACACCGCGTAGACCTCGGCCAGGTCCGCGTCGGTGCGCCAGTCCCGGCTGTCGATCAGCGACAGCAGCCCGGCCCCGTAGGCACCGGGCTTGGAGCCGAAGACCCGGGTGGTGGCGCGCCGGCGGTCCCCGTGCTCGGCGACGTCGGCGTCCACGTGGGCGCGGACGAAGTTCTGCTCCGGGGTCTCGTCCAGCCCCGCGGCCAGGGTGACCGCGTCGTCGAGCATGGTCACCACGTGCGGGAAGGCGTCCCGGAAGAACCCGGAGATGCGCACCGTGACGTCGATCCGCGGCCGGCCCAGCTCACCGAGCGGGATCGGCTCCAGCTTCGTCACCCGGCGCGAGGCCTCGTCCCAGACCGGCCGGACGCCGAGCAGCGCGAGCACCTGCGCGACGTCGTCCCCGGAGGTACGCATCGCCGAGGTGCCCCACACCGAGAGCCCCACCGAACGCGGGTGCGCCCCGGTCTCGGCGACGTACCGCTCGACCAGCGACTCGGCCAGGCCCTGCCCGGTCTCCCAGGCGAGCCGGGAGGGCACCGCGCGCGGGTCGACGGAGTAGAAGTTGCGCCCGGTCGGCAGCACGTTGACCAGCCCGCGCAGCGGCGAGCCCGACGGGCCGGCCGGCACGTAGCCGCCGTCCAGGGCGTGCAGGGCCATGTCGATCTCGTCGGTGGTCTTCGCCAGCCGCGGCACGACCTCGGCCACCGCGAAGTCCAGCACCCGGCTGACCTCGGCGTGCGGCCCGCCCAGCACCTCGGCGACGGTGGGCTCGACGGCGTCGGCGGTCCAGCCGGCCGCCTCCATCGCGGTGACCAGGGCGATCGCCCGGGCCTCCACCTCGTCGGTCTCGTGCAGCCCGGCCGAGCCGTCCTCCACCAGGCCGAGCGCCTCGCGCAGGCCGGGCATGGCGACCGAGCCGCCCCAGATCTGCCGGGCCCGCAGGATCGCCAGCACCAGGCCCACGCGGGCGTCGCCCTCCGGCGGGGAGCCGAAGACGTGCAGACCGTCGCGGATCTGGCTGTCCTTGATGGCACACAGCCAGCCGTCGACGTGCAGGATCATCTCGTCGAACTCGGCGTCGTGCGGCCGGTCGTCCAGGCCGAGGTCGTGGTCGAGCTTGGCGGCCTGGATCAGCGTCCAGATCTGCTGCCGGACGGCGGGCAGCTTCGGCGGGTCCATCGCGGCGATGTTGGCGTGCTCGTCGAGCAGCTGCTCCAGCCGGGCGATGTCGCCGTAGGTCTCGGCGCGGGCCATCGGCGGCACCATGTGGTCGACCAGCACCGCGTGCGCGCGCCGCTTGGCCTGCGACCCCTCGCCCGGGTCGTTGACCAGGAACGGGTAGACCATCGGCAGGTCGCCCAGCGCGGCGTCCGGCGCGCAGGACGCCGACAGCCCGACGGTCTTGCCGGGCATCCACTCCAGGTTGCCGTGCTTGCCCACGTGCACGACCGCGTGCGCGCCGAAGGACGAGCGCAGCCAGTGGTAGGCGGCCAGGTAGTGGTGCGACGGCGGCAGGTCGGGGTCGTGGTAGATCGCGATCGGGTTCTCCCCGAAGCCGCGCGGCGGCTGGACCATCACCACGACGTTGCCGGCGCGCAGCGCGGCGAACACGATGCAGTCGTCGGTCGGGTCCACGAAGAGCTCACCGGGCGGCGGCCCCCAGTGCTCCACCATCCGGTCGGTCAGCTCGGCGGGGAGGGTGTCGAAGAACCGGCG
>NZ_JAAKGN010000096.1:0-17874 GCF_011039295.1 Modestobacter sp. KNN46-3
GTCACCACCGAGACCACCGCGCACCCCGGCGGCTACCAGGGCGCGATCGACGAGTTCTACGAGGCCGCCGCCGCCCGGCTGGCCGCGCACCTGGACGCCGGCCGGGACGTCGTCGTCCTCGCCGAGGGCGACCCGTTCTTCTACGGCTCGTACATGCACATGCACAAGCGGCTGGCGCACCGGTACCCGACCGAGGTGGTCCCGGGGGTCACCAGCGTCAGCGGCGCGGCCGCGGTGCTCGGCCGGCCGCTGGTGGAGCGGGACGAGGTGCTCACCGTGCTGCCCGGCACGCTGCCGTCCGACGAGCTCGCCGAGTGGCTCTCGACCACCGACTCGGCCGCGGTGATGAAGCTCGGCCGCACGTTCCGCAACGTCCGCGACGCCTTCGAGGCCGCCGGGGTGCTCGACCGCGCCTTCTACGTGGAGCGGGCGACGACCGCCCAGCAGCGCACCATGCCGCTGGCCGACGTGGACCCCGACACCGTCCCCTACTTCTCCCTCGCACTGCTGCCCAGCGAGCTGACCGGGCCGGTCCCGGGACCGGAACAGGCCAGTGAGGCCGAGGTGCGCACCGGCGAGGTGGTGGTGGTCGGCCTCGGCCCCGGGCAGCGCAGCTGGACGACGCCGGAGGCCGCCGAGGCGCTGGCCCGCGCCGACGACCTGGTCGGCTACGGCCCCTACCTGGACCGGGTGCCGGCCAACCCGCGGCAGACCAGGCACCCCAGCGACAACCGGGTGGAGGCCGAGCGCGCGGCGCACGCCCTGGAACTGGCCCGGTCCGGACGGCGCGTGGCCGTCGTCTCCAGCGGCGACCCCGGCGTGTTCGCGATGGCCGCCGCGGTGCTCGAGGTGGCGGCGGAGGACTTCCCCGACGTGGAGGTTCGGGTGCTGCCCGGGCTCACCGCCGCGCAGGCGGTCGCCTCGCGGGTGGGTGCGCCGCTCGGGCACGACTTCGCGATCATCTCGCTGTCCGACGTCCTCAAGCCCTGGGAGGTCGTGCTGGACCGGCTGCGGCACGCGGCCGCCGCCGACCTGGTGATCGCGCTCTACAACCCGCGCTCCAAGGCCCGCCCGCACCAGCTGGGCGAGGCGCACCAGGCGCTGCTGGAGGTCAGGAAGCCGGAGACCGTGGTGGTCATCGGCCGGGACGTCGGCGGCGCGGAGGAGTCGATCACCGTGACCACCCTCGGCGAGTTCGACCCCGAGTCCGTCGACATGCGGTGTCTGGTGATGATCGGCTCCACCCAGACCCGGGTGACGCCGTCCGGCCAGGTCTTCACCTCCCGCCGCTACCCCGGCTGCTGAAGGACCCCGCCCCTCTCATCCCCTCGCGAGCTCGGGACGAGCCTCCGGGCGGAGCCGCCAGCGGGAACAGTGCGGGCTCGTTGCGGCTTGCATCGGTTCGTGCCCCCTCGTGAGCTCAGCCGGCCTGCCGCCTTCTGGACGGTGGCGGTGCTGCTGACCCTGATGCTCGCCGCCTCCGGGGTGCCCTCGCCGCTGTACCGGGTCTATGCGGAGGAGTTCGGGTTCGGCTCCGGCCTGATCACCGTCGTCTTCGGCGTCTACGCCTTCGCCCTGCTGCTGTCCCTGCTGGTGGTCGGGGCGCTGTCGGACCACGTGGGTCGCCGCCCGGTGCTCGCCGTCGCGCTGCTGCTCGAGGCCGTCTCGATGGTGCTGTTCCTGACCGCCGACGGGGTGGAGTGGCTGCTGCTGGCCCGCATCGTCCAGGGGCTGGCCACCGGGGCGCTGACCGGCGCGTTCGGTGCGGCGCTGCTGGACCTGCAGCGCCCGGACCGGCCGCTGGGTGCCCTGGTCAACTCGGCGTCCCCCGCGGTGGGGCTCTCCGTCGGCGCGGTGAGCGCCGGGCTGGCGGTCGAGTTCCTGCCCGCACCGACCAGCTGGGTCTTCGGTGTCCTCACCGTGCTGTGCGTGGCCGCCGCCGCCGGGGTGTGGGTGTTCCTGCCGGAGTCCTCCCCCCGGCTGCCCGGTGCGGCGCGGTCGCTGCGGCCCAGCGTGCAGGTGCCCGCCTCGCAGCGCCGGGCGTTCGTCGTCGTCCTGCCCTGCCTGGTCGCCACCTGGGCGTTGGGCGGGCTCTACGCCTCGCTCGGCCCGTCGCTGGTGGCCGGCGTCTTCGACGTGCAGGACCACGTCGTCGGCAGCCTGGTCATCCTCGCGCTCAACGGCACCGGCCTGGTCGGCTCGCTGTCGATGCGCACCGTCGCGCCGGCCCGGTCGATGGTCGTCGGCGCCCTGGTCTTCGCCGTCGGGGTGGCCGGCACCGTGACCGCGCTGACCACCGGCTCGCTCACTCTCTTCTTCGTCGCCGCGGTGGTCTCCGGCTTCGGCTTCGGCACCGCCTTCCTCGGTGCGATGGCGACCGTCACCCAGGGCGTCGCCCCCGGGCAGCGGGCCGCCCTGCTGTCGGCGGTCTTCACCGCCAGCTACCTGGCCTTCAGCGTGCCGGCGATCGCCGCGGGGGTGGCGGCCGGGCACGTCGGCCTGGAGCGGACGGCACAGGTGTACGGCGTCGCCGTCATCGTGCTGGCCCTGCTGGCGGTGGGCGGCCTGGCCCTGCACGCGCGCCGGCCGGCCACCCCGGTCGGGGAGCCCGCGCACCGGGCCCCCGCCGCCGCCCTCGACTAGCTGCCGGCGCGGGTCACCGCCGCACAGAACCGGGTGTGGTCCTCGCGGGCCTCGGTGAGCGGCTCGACCACCTCCGCGTCGGCCACCTCACCGACCCGGTCCAGCAACCGCCGCCGCACCTGTCCGGCCCGTCTCCGGGCGCCGACGTGCACCAGTGGCCGGGCCAGCAGCGCCAGCAGCAACCCGGCGAGCAGCCCCCCGGCCAGCAGCAGCGTCGGCAGCGGGATGCCCTCGACCCGGGGCAGCGGGACGACGTCGTCCAACTGGAGCAGGCCCAGGCCGACCAGCCCGAGCAGCCACAGCGCGCCGACCAGTGCGGTCAGCACGAGCAACCACTGCAGCCCGCCGACGGCCCGCTGCCACAGCGGCGTGCGGTCCGGACCGAGGTCGGTGCCGGCGACGGCGCGGTCCAGCCGGTCGGCGAGGCGGTCCTCGGAGAACTCGGCAGTGCGGCGCAGCTCGTCCCGCCAGGCCTGCGGCAGCCCGTGGCCGGCGGAGTCCCGCGCCCGGCGCAGCGCCGCCCCCACCCCCGCCTGCTGCACGGCCCCGGCCTGGGGCAGTGAGCTGCGGGCCGCCTCGTTGCCCAGGTGCAGCCGGCCCAGCGGGTCGGCCCGGAGCTTGCCCGTCCAGCGCAACACCGGCCACCCGGTGTGCGCGGCGCCACGCCGACGGGCCGAGCGCTCCACCGCGCTGACGACGGCAGGCACGCCGGCGGCGTCGGCGAGCGCCTCGGTCAGCCCCGCCCACTCGTCGGGGTCACGGCTGCGGTCCGGGCCGGCGTCGGGTGCGCAGTGCTCGGCGAGCGCGCCGGCGGCGGCCCGGGCGTCGGCGGCCAGCCGGTCGGTCGCGGCCCGGCGGGCGGCGACCCGGCGGGCGAGCTCGGTGCGCAGCTCCGGCAGCCCGGCGCCGGAGCGGGCCGCGGTGGGCAGCACCGGGGTCGCCGCGAGGCCCTCCCGGTCCAGCAGCCCGCGCAGGTCGGCCAGGCAGGCGCGGGCGGCCGGCTCGTCCAGCCGGTCGACCTGGTTGAGGACGACGACCAGCACCCCCGCGTGCCCGGCCAGCGGCGCCAGGTACTGCGAGTGCACCGCGGCGTCGGCGTACTTCTGCGGGTCCAGCACCCACACCAGCACGTCCACCAGCTCCACCAGCCGGTCGACCTCCAGCCGGTTCTCCAGCCGGACGCTGTCGTGGTCGGGCAGGTCGAGCAGCACCAGCCCGTCCAGGGCCGGGTCACCCGACTCCACCCGGTGCCGCCTGGGCACCTGCAGCCAGTCCAGCAACCGGTCGGACCCGTGCTCCCCCCACACGCTGGCGTGCGCGACGCCGGTGGTCGGCCGGCGCACCCCGGGGGTGCTCACCTCGCTGCCGCTCAGCGCGTTGAACAGCGTGGACTTCCCGCTCCCGGTCGCCCCGGCCAGCGCGACCACGGTGGCGTCGCCGAGCGCCTCCCGCGCACCGGCCTTGGCCAGCAGGGCACGGGCACTGGCGACCTCCGGCACCTCCAGCCGCCCCTCGGCGACCTCCACCGCCTCGCGCAGGGCGGCCAGCCGGTCGGTCAGGGACAGCTCCCCGCGCCTCCCGAGCCTCACGCGCCGGCCCCGTGGGCAGCAGCCAGCGCCTGCGCCGCCGACCGCAGCTCGACGTCCGCGCCCGGTGCCGGGGCGACGTCCTCCAGCAGCACGTCGAAGCGGTGCTGCTCGTCGCGCAGCAGCCGCGCGGCGCGGGCGTCCAGGTCGGCCCGGGCCCGGGCGGCCAGCTCCCGCACCGCGGCGTCCCCGAACACCGCCTCGAGCACCCGCTGACCCACCGCGGTGGTGCCGCCGGCGATGGCCACCTCGGCGCCGGACAGCCCGGCGGTGGAGGCGAAGACGGCGACCATCACCACCGCACCCGCGCCGTTGACCCCCCAGGACATCAGCCGGGCCCGCGACCGCTTCCCCGCGCCCTCGCTGCGCACCAGCTCCAGCACCGTGCCCTGCCAGTCCCGCACCTCGTCGGCGGAGGCGCCGGCGAACGACGGCGAGACGCCGTCCAGCTCGGTCTCCCGGCCGTCGAGCAAGGCGATCCCGCCGGGCAGGGTCCGCCAGCTGGTGACGGTCTTCTCCGCGGCACGGTCGGCCTCGGCCCGGAGCAGCAGCTCGACCCCGGACTCCAGCGCGCCGGCCAGGTCGTCGGCAGGGTTGCTGCGGCCGGTGAACGCGGCGGTGACCCGGTCGCGCAACCGGCCGACGTGGCCCTGCAGGCTGCGCATCCACTCGCCGGTGCCGACGAACTCCTGCCAGCGGGCGAGCACCTCCCCGCGCAGCAGGCTGCCGTTGCCGACGCCCTCGTCGATCGCCGCCCGCGCCCGGGCGTAGGAGGCGTCCGTGGCGGCCTGCAGCGCCTCCGCGGCGGCCGCCTGCTCGGCGACGCCGGCGACGACGACGTCGACCCGGTCGTGCAGGCTGCCCAGCGCCCCGGCGAGGGTCTGCCGGACGACGGCGGCGCGCTGTTCCTGGTCGGCGGCGAGCGCGTGCAGCCAGCCGCGCAGCGGGGCGACCTGCGCGTCCGGCAGGAAGCCGTCGGCCAGCGGCCGCTCCTCGATCACGAACAGCCGGGCGCTGTCCAGCCGGGCCCGGCGCAGCATCCCGGCCAGGTCGTCGGCCACCTCCGCCACCGCCTCGGGCGGCACCCGGTCCAGCACGACGGCCAGCGCGGTCCCCCGCTCCTGGGCGGTGCGCAGCAGGTCCCACGGGACGGCGTCGGCGTAGCGGGCCGCCGTCGTCACGAAGACCCACAGGTCGGCGGCGGCCAGCAGCTGACCGGCCAGGTCGCGGTTGGCCTCGACCACCGAGTCGACGTCCGGGGCGTCGACGAGGGCGAGCCCGGCCGGCAGCGCCTCGGACACCACGAGCTGCAGACCGCCGGGGCCGGCCTCCCCGCCGGTGGTGCGGGCCAGCCCGGGCAGCACCCGGTCGCCGGCGAACGCGGCCCGGTCGGCCGGAGCGCAGACCAGGACCGGGGCGCGGGTCGTCGGGCGGAGCACGCCAGGGGTGGTGACCCGGGCGCCCAGCAGGCTGTTGACCAGCGTGGACTTGCCGGCGCCGGTCGAGCCGCCGACCACGGTGAGCAGCGGTGCATCCAGGTCGCGGAGCCGCGGCAGCAGGTAGTCGTCGACCTGGTCGACGACCGAGCGGGCGGTGCGGGCGGCGGCGTCCCGGCCGGGGGTGGCCAGGCCGAGCGGTGCCGAGGCGACCCGATCGCGCAGGTGCTGCAGGGCGTCGGGCAGCCCGGGCGGGGTGGTCATGCCCGGGATCTTGCCCGGGACGCCGACCTCGAACCCCCCGGCCGGCTGCGGCCAGGTCAGTCGCGCCGCGGCCAGGGCACGACCGGGCCGGTCGACGCCCCTGCGCCGTCGTCGTGCTCGTGGCTGCCGGCCGCGTGGGCCACCGCGGCCAGCAGCAGGACCAGCTCGTCGCGGTCCAGCCCGGCGGTCAGGTCGGCGAGGTCGACCGGCTGCCCCTCGGCCAGGCTCGCCGCCGCCCGCAACAGCCGCAGCTGCCCGCCACTGCCGCCGATCACCCCGGTGCGGAGCGCGCCGTCCAGGTCGGCCCACTGGACCGCGGCCCACGGCCCGCCGTCGATCGCGTCGGCGTCGAGCGCGATGGCGATCAGGCCGGCGGCCTGCAGCCGGGGCAGCCAGTGGCCGGACTCGGCCAGCAGCAGCACCGCCGCCTCGGCCGCGTAGTCACCGACCGCCGCCCGCAGCAGGGCGCTCTCCAGGCTCAGCGGGTCGAGGTCGACCGCCTGCGGTTCTCCCAGCACTGCGCACCACCTCCGTCGCACCCACTGTGCACCGAGGGTGCGACAGTCCGGGCACCGGAGGAAGCGTGACGACGACGGCCGGCGTCCCGTGAGGGGACGCCGGCCGTCGGACGGTGCTGCGGGGCCGGTCAGGGGATGAGCAGCCGGACCTTCTGGGTGGTCCCGGCGGTGGCCAGCGACCACGTGCCGTCGTCGCCCGGGACGAGCGTCCAGGTGCTGCACGCCTTGCCCGCCTTGCCCGCCTTGCCCGCCTTGCCTGCCGCGTCCGCCGGGAGCAGCCGGAGCCGGGGCGGGGCACTGCCGGTGGTGCAGGACGTCGAGGCGAGCACCGAGCCGGTGGCGGCGTTGGTGACCGTGTAGCCGGCGCCGCCGGTGGAGGTCACCGTCCAGGTCTGGCAGGAGCCGGCGACCCGGGTCTCCATCCGCACCTTGTTGCCGTTGCCCTTGGCCGCCTTGCACCCGGCGACACCCAGGGTCTGGGTCTGGTCGGTGGCGCTCCCCAGCAGGACCTCACCGACCGGCTGGAACCGGAACTGCTGGTTCGCCGCACCCGTCGGTGTCGCCACGCCCAGGTTGGCGCCCGGCGTCCGCCCCTCGGCGGTCCACACGAGGTTGCGCCCCGCGATGGAGGAGATCGTCGTGTAGCCGTCGGGCGCCGGCGAGAAGAGCCAGCGCTGGCAGACGTTGTAGAAGAAGTTGCCCAACCAGTCGAACTGGCCGACGTTGCCGCTGCTCTGCGCCTCCGCGCAGCCGGGGAAGTCGGCGGCCATGTTGCTCTTCCGGTTCTGGAACCGCGAACCCGTCTCACTGCCGTCGGTGACCTGGGCGGCGTCCCGGGCGTCGATCTGCCACTGCTGGCAGGTGTCGGCCGGCGAGGCGGCGGCCAGGGCCACGTTGACCCCGGCGTAGCCGCAGGTCACGTTGGACACGACCGCGGCACCGTCCCGCGGGACGACCTGCACGTAGGCCGAGCCGTGACCGGCCGAGCGGCTGGGGTTGACCGGGTCGCTGACCGTCGGCCAGCCGTCGGACCAGGACAGGGTGCGCACGTTCAGCCGCGGCGTGCCGTCGGACAGTGCGTCGTAGTAGTGGTTCACGAAGTAGTCGACACCGTCGGCGGAGTACACGTCCGGGTGGCCGGTGCCCTGGAACTCGTTGTAGCCGCGCAGCACCTCGGTGCCGCCGCCCTCCAGCAGGGAGACGCCGTCCCGGTCCAGGTACGGGCCGGTGACAGACGTCGACCGGCCGACGACCACCCGGTAGTCGCTCTCCGCGCCACGGCAGCAGTAGTCGAAGGACGCGAACAGGTAGTAGTGGTCGCCGTGGCGGATGATCGAGGGCCCCTCGACGGGGTTGTACTGGATCTGCCGGTCGACGAGGGGGAGCACCGGGGCGCCGGCGGCGAGCTTCCCGGTCGCCGGGTCGAGCGCGACGATCTTCAGGCCGCCGAAGAAGGAACCGAAGGTCAGCCACTCGCCGCCCTGGGCGTCGGTGACGTGGTTGGCGTCGATCGCGTTGTACTCGTCGCTGCCCGGCTCGCTCTCCAGCACCGGGCCCCGGTCGACCCAGCCGTGGTCGGGGCTGGCCGGGTCCAGCGACTTGGTGGTCGCCAGCGCGGTCACGGAGTTGGTCGTGCCGAAGCGGGAGGCCGAGTAGTACAGCCGCCACTCGCTGCCGGACCAGCTGAGGTCCGGGGCCCAGGCGTCCTGCGGGGCGTCGGCCGGGGTCGCGCCGATGGCGGCCAGGACGCCGGCGGGCAGCTCGGTGAAGACCGGCGGCAGCTCCTCCCAGGTACGGAGGTCCTTCGACCGCTTCATCGGGATGTAGTCGCTGCCGGTGGCGGCGTCGCCGGTGACGGCGAGGTAGAACCAGCCCCCCTCCTCGACCAGCGTCGGGTCGTGCGCGATCGGGTCCGCGGGACGGTCGGCTCCGGCGACGAGCGGTGGGGCGGCGGGCGTCGGTGCGGCGGCGGCCGGGGCGGTGAGCGCTGCTGAGCCGACCAGCAGGGCCGCCGTGAGCGCGGGCACCCACGCCCGGCGGAGGAGGGAACGCGTCATGGGCTGACTCTCTTCAGGCGGGCGTCCACCCCGTCGGGGACGCTGGGGCACCGGAGCTGCGCGGCGCGACAGTGAGTCTGCTCACTCCTTTACAACGATGCAAGTCGCTGTGCGTGTAGCGCTCGATCGCCCTTCGTGCTCACCGTGAGGACGGGCCGGCTCCTGGTGTCCCCTCGGCCCTCGGCCCCCGGAGCAGGCCCGCGAGCCAGGCCAGCGCGTCCTCGACCGTCGGCACCAGCACGACGCCGTCCGGCAGCGACGGCCGGCGAACGAGCACGACCGGCACCCGCAGTTCCCGGGCGGCGATCAGCTTCGCCTCGGTCATGTGCCCGCCGGAGTCCTTGGTGACCACGACCTCCACCGCGTGCTCACGCAGCAACGCCAGCTCGTCGGCGACGCTGAACGGCCCGCGGTCCAGCAGCAGGGTCGCCCCGGCCGGCAGCGGCTCGTCCGGCGGGTCGACCGAACGCACCAGCACCCGCCCAGGCAACGCGGCGAAGGCCCCGACGCCCTGCCGGCCGGTGGTGAGGAAGACGCTGCGGTACCCGGCCACCGCCTCGGCCGCCGCGGCCAGCGAGTCGACATGTCGCCAGGTGTCCCCCGGCTGCGGCGTCCAGCCCGGCCGCTGCAACCGCAGCAGCGGCGTGCCCTGCGCGGCCGCGGCGGTGGCCGCCGCGGCGGTGATCTGCGCGGCGAAGGGGTGGGTGGCGTCGACGACCGCCCGCGGCCGGTGCTCGGCCAGCCACGCGGCCAGCCCGTCGGCGCCGCCGAAGCCGCCGATCCGCACCTCCCCCGCGGGCAGCACCGGGTCGGCCACCCGCCCGGCCAGCGAGGAGAGGACGTCGACGCCCGCGGCGACCAGCTCGGCAGCCAGCCGCCGGGCCTCCCCGGTGCCGCCGAGCACCAGCACCTGACCGGTCATCCCGGGCCTCCGTCACCCTCGAGTGTCGAGTCGTCCACGTCTGCCGGCCGGTGAGGCGTCGACAGCCCGCCACTCGATGTGAGCGAGGTCGGCACCGGCGTTCGGCCCGGGCCAGGCACGATGGTCCCGTGAGCAGGGACGGCAGCAGCGGGCTGCGGCACGGCTGGACGACGGGCGCCTGCGCGACCGCGGCCACCACCGCCGCCTACACCGCGCTGCTGACCGGCGAGTTCCCCGACCCGGTCTCGATCGACCTGCCCAACGACAGGCACCCGTCCTTCGCCCTGGCGCGTGAGTCCCTGGACCGGGACGGCGCCTCGGCGGGCATCGTCAAGGACGCCGGCGACGACCCCGACGTCACCCACGGCGCGCTGGTCTCCGCCCGCGTGACCCGCGGCGACCCGGGCAGCGGCGTGGTCTTCCGGGCCGGCGAGGGCGTGGGCACGGTGACCAAGCCCGGCCTGCCGCTGGCGGTGGGCGAGCCGGCGATCAACCCGGTGCCGCGCCGGCTGATGACCGAGCACGTGACCGCCGTCGCCCAGCGACACGGCGGGAGCGGGGACGTCGTCGTCGAGGTGTCCGTGGCCGGTGGCGCGGAGCTGGCCCGCAGGACCTGGAACCCACGGCTGGGCATCCTCGGCGGCCTGTCGATCCTCGGGACGACGGGCGTCGTCGTCCCCTACTCGTGCTCGTCCTGGATCGACTCGATCCGCCGCGGCATCGACGTGGCCCGCGCCGCCGGGCGGGAGCACGTCGCCGGGTGCACCGGCTCGACCAGCGAACGGGTGGCCCAGGAGCTGTACGGCCTGCCCGAGGAAGCACTGCTGGACATGGGCGACTTCGCCGGCGCGGTGCTGAAGTACCTGCGCCGGCACCCGGTGCCGCGGCTGACCGTGGCCGGTGGCATCGGCAAGCTGGCCAAGCTCGCCGAGGGGCACCTGGACCTGCACTCGGCCCGCTCGCAGGTGTCGTTCGCCGCACTCGCCCAGCTCGTGGCCGAGGCCGGCGGCGGGCCGGCCCTGGTCGAGGGCGTACGGCAGGCGAACACCGCGCTGGACGCCCTGCAGCAGTGCGCCGCCGCCGGCTTCCCGCTGGGCGACCTGGTCGCCGCCGGCGCCCGCCGCACCGCCGAGGGGGTGCTGCTCGGCGCCCCGGTCGAGGTCGACGTCGTGGTGATCGACCGCGCCGGCACCATCGTCGGCCGGGGCTGACCTCAGCGGCATCGCGCCGTCGAGTAGAGGTGGCTGTCCAGGAACTGCTCGGCGGCGAGCACCCGGCCGACGATCACCACCGCCGTCCGGCGCACCCCGGCGTCGGCCACCTGCGCGGCGATGTCGGCGAGCGTGCCGCGCAGCACCAGCTCGTCGTCCCGGCTCGCCTTGGCGACCACCGCCACCGGGCAGTCGGCGCCGTAGTGCGCGGCCAGCTCCGGGGCGAGGGCGTCCATCCGCTGCACGGCCAGGTGCAGCACCAGCGTCGCGCCGGTGGCCGCGTAGGCGGCGAGCGTCTCCCCCGGCGGCATCGGCGTCGACCGCGCCGACGTCCGGGTGAGGACGACGGTCTGCGCCACCCCGGGCACGGTCAGCTCGCGCTTCAGCGACGCGGCCGCCGCGGCGAACGCGGGCACGCCGGGGACGACGTCGTAGGGCACGCCCGCCGCGTCGAGCCGGCGCATCTGCTCGGCCATCGCACTGTAGACCGAGGGGTCACCGGAGTGCAGCCGGGCGACGTCCAGCCCGGCCTCGTGCGCGGCGACCAGCTCCGCGGTGATCTGATCCAGGTCCAGGTCGGCGGTGTCCACCAGCCGGGCACCCGCCGGGGCGGTGTCCAGCAGTTCGCGGGGCACCAGTGCACCGGCGTAGAGGCAGACCGGGGACGACGCGATCAGCCGCGCGGCCCGCACGGTGACCAGATCGGCGGCCCCCGGCCCCGCCCCGATGAAGTGGACGGTCATCGGGTCACGCTCCAGATCGTCACGGGCATCGCGGGCTTCCAGCCGGTGAAGCCGCCGACCGGCTCGGCCCGGGCGACCGACAGCCGGGTCAACGAGCCACCGCAGCAGCCGTGCCACTCGGCGAGCACCGCCTCGCTCTCCACCGTCACCGCGTTCACCACCAGCCGACCGCCCGGGGCGAGGACCTCCCAGACGGTGTCCAGCAGCAGCGGTGTCGTCGCGCCGCCCCCGACGAAGACGGCGTCCGGCTGCGGCAGCCCGAGCAGCGCGCCGGGCGCCTCCCCCTCGACCACCTGCAGGTCGGGGACGCCGAGCCGCTCGGCGTTCCGGCCGATCCGCTGGACGCGGACCGGGTCGGACTCCACGGCGACCGCCCGGCACGAGGGGTGCACCCGCATCCACTCGATGCCGATCGAGCCGGCTCCCGCCCCGACGTCCCAGAGCAGCTGCCCGGGCAACGGGCCGAGCCGGGAGAGCGTCACGGCCCGGACGTCACGCTTGGTCAGCTGCCCGTCGGAGGAGTAGGCGTCGTCGGGCAGGCCCGGGACGGTCGGCAGCGGCACGCTGCCCGGGTCGGCGACCACCTCGACGGCGGTGAGCACCAGCGGGTCGGTCTCCGGGTGCGGCCACCGGGCGGCGGTGCCGGTGAACCGGCGCTCGGCAGGGCCGCCGAGCTGGGCCAGTGCGGTGAGCCGGCTGGCGCCGGAGCCGGACCCGGCGAGCAGGGCGGCGACGTCGGCCGGCGTCCGGGTGTCCGAGCCCAGCACCAGCAGCCGCCGGCCCGGAGTGGCGTGCGGCAGGACGAGCGAGACCGGCCGGCCGACGACGGAGACCACCGTCGTCTCCTCCACCGCCCAGCCCAGCCGGGCGCAGGCCAGCGTCACCGACGACGGGTGCGGCACCACCTCGACGGCGTCGGCGCCGAACAGCCGGACCAGCGAGGTGCCGACGCCGGAGAGCATCGGGTCACCGCTGGCGAGCACGACGACGTGGCGCCCCGGGTGGGCCGCGGGCAGGTCGGCCAGGGCGGGACCCATCGGCGAGGGCCAGGGCACCCGCTCGGCGACGACGTCCGGGGGCACCAGCCCCAGCTGACGGGCGCTCCCCCGCAGCACCTCCGCCGCCGAGATCGCCTGACGGGCGGCCGGGGAGAGCCCGTCCCAGCCGTCTGCCCCCACGCCGACGACCGTGACGGAGAACCCGCTCATGCGGGCAGGTCGCCCTCGGGGCCGGCGGCCTCGGCCAGCAGTCGCTCCCGCAGGTCGGCGGGCAGCCGGTCGACGTAGACGGTCCCGTCGAGGTGGTCGACCTCGTGCTGGAGGCAGCGCGCGGCCATGCCGGTCGCCTCGATCGCGATGGGCTCCCCCTGCAGGTCGACCCCGTCGACCCGGGCCCGGAAGGCGCGCTCCAGCTCGGCGTAGGGACCCGGCACCGAGAGGCAGCCCTCCTCGGTCAGCTCGACCGGCGGCTCGTCCCCGACCGGGTCGAGCACGGTGAGCACGGGGTTGACCACGTAGCCGATGACGTCCTCGCCGTCGGCGTCCGGGCAGTCGATGACGAACACCCGTGCGTCGACGCCGATCTGGTTGGCGGCCAGCCCGACCCCGTCGGCGGCGGTCATGCTGGCGAACATGTCCAGGACCAGGTGCCGCAGCCCCCGGTCGAACTCGGTCACCGGGGCACACGGCCGGTGCAGCACCGGGTTGCTGCCGTAGGTGACGATCGGCCGGGCGACGCCGTCGTAACGGCCGGGCAGGCGCATGACCGTCGATCCTAGGGAGTGCCCCCGCTGCCTACAGTGACCGCGATGCGCACCCGGCCCGCTCCGACCGCCGCCGGGCTCGCCCTCGGCGCCCTCGCCGACCTGCTGCTCGCCGACCCGCGCCGCGGGCACCCGGTGGCCGGTTTCGGCCGGGCGGCCGCCGCGCTGGAGCGCCGGGTCTGGCGCGACTCGCGGGCCGCAGGGGCCGGCTACACCACCGTCTGCGTCGGGACGGCGACCGCGCTGGGCGCCGTCCTGCACCGGGCGACCGCCGACCGGCCGGGCGCCCGGACCCTGGTGACCGCCGGAGCCACCTGGGCCGTGCTCGGCGGCACCTCGCTGGGCCGGGCGGCGGACACCATGGCGGGGCACCTCGGAGCCGGGGACCTGCCGGCCGCCCGGGCGCACCTGTCCACCCTGGCCGGCCGCGACCCCAGCGGCCTCGGCGAGGCGGAGCTGGTGCGGGCCACCGTGGAGTCGGTCGCGGAGAACACCTCGGACGCCGCCGTCGCCCCGCTCTTCTGGGGTGTGGTCGCCGGCCTGCCCGGGCTGCTCGGCTACCGCGCGGCCAACACCCTGGACGCGATGGTCGGGTACCGGTCGGCGCGGTACGCCCGCTTCGGCTGGGCCACGGCCCGCTTCGACGACGTCCTGAACTGGCTGCCGGCCCGGCTGACCGCCCTGCTGACCGTGGCCGTCGCGCCGCTGGCCGGGGGGTCGCCCGCCGGCGCCTGGCGGGCCTGGCACCGGGACGGCGCCGCCCACCCGAGCCCGAACGCCGGCCGGTGCGAGGCCGCGCTGGCCGGTGCCCTGGGGCTGCGACTGGGCGGCCGGAACGTCTACGGCACCCGGGTGGAGGAGCGGCCCACGCTGGGCGACGGTCAGCCCCCCGTGCGCGGCGACATCCGCCGGGCCGTCCGGCTCTCCCGAGCGGTGTGGACGGCGGCCGCCGCCCTCGCGGGGCTGAGCCGAGTGCGCCGTCGGGGCCGCTCCGCCTGACGGGCCACCCCCGGGCGGCGCCGCAGCGCACCCCGGGGCTCGGACGGCGTGGGGAAGCCGGTCGGGTCGGTGCGCGGGTGACTGGCCGGCGGGTCGGCCGGACCCAGACCGCCGCGCAGGGTCACCAGCAGCGTGGCACCGGCCAGGGCACCGGCGATCACGAGCAGGCCGATCAGGACGACGAGACCACTTCCGGGAGTCATGCCACCGACACTGGCATCGGCGGAGGTCCCGCGAAGCGGACCAATCCGGCACAGTGGTCCCATGCCAGTCGACGTTCACCAGGCCAGTTCGACCCACGAGGTCGCCGCGCTCATCGGGCCGGTCACGGCCCTGCCGGGTCCCCGGTACGCCGGGCTGGCCCGGCGGGTCCGCGAGCTGGTGCTGGCCGGCCAGCTGCCCGCGGGCACCCGGCTGCCTGCCGAGCGCGACCTCGCCGCGGCCCTGGACACCAGCCGGGTCACCATCGCCTCGGCCTACCGGGTGCTGCGGGAGGACGGCTGGGCGCGCACCCGGCAGGGCTCGGGCACGGTGGTCGAGGTGCCCAGCGGCGCCTCGACCTCGGCCGGCTGGCTGCCCCGGGACGTCCCCGGCCTGATCGACCTGGCGCATGCGGCGCCGTCGGCCGCACCTCAGCTGGAGCCGGCCTACGAGCAGGCGATGCGCCGGCTCCCGGCCTACACCGCCGGTCACGGGTACGCCCCCGGTGGCCTGCCGGAGCTGCGCGCCGCGATCGCCGGCCGGTTCACCGCGCGCGGTCTGCCGACCGACCCCGACCAGGTCGTCGTCACCTCCGGCGTCGGCGACGCCTCCGCGGTGGTCGCCGAGGCCCTGCTCGAGCCGGGCGACCGGGTGCTGGTGGAACACCCCAGCTACCCCGGCGCCCTGCGTCTGGTGGAGAGCGTGGGCGCCCGGCTGGTGCCGGTCCCGGTCGACGAGCGCCGTCCCGACGACCTCGTGGAGGCGGCGCACCTCGCCGCCCGGCAGAGCGGCCCACGGATGGCCGTGCTCATCCCCGACTTCACCAACCCGACCGGTGCCAGGCTGTCCGCCGCCGGGCGCCGCCGACTGGCCGCGACCCTCTGGCAGCAGGGCGTGCTGACGCTGGTGGACGAGTCGTGCGCCGAGCTGTACCTGGACGAGGGCCCGGACGGCGGCCCGCGGCCGCCGTACGCCGCCGGGCTCCCGGACACCGCGACGGTGACCGTCGGCGGGCTGGCCAAACCGGTCTGGGGCGGGCTGCGGATCGGCTGGCTGCGCGCCGACGCCGCCCTGGCCGCTCGGCTGGGTGCGGTGCTGGGGCGGCGTCAGCTCTCCGTCGGCCTGCTGGACCAGCTCGCGGCGACCACCCTCGTGCAGGACCTCGACGCCGTGCTGACCTGGCGCCGCGAGCAGCTTCGGACCCAGCGGGACGCCCTGCTCGCCGCACTGGCCGCCCGACTGCCCCAGTGGCGGGTGCACCCGCCGTCGGGCGGGCTCTCCCTGTGGTGCGCCCTGCCGCCGGGGCTGAGCTCGGCCGCGCTCACCGCGGGGGCGGCCACCCAGGGCGTCCTGCTGGCCGAGGGGCGGGTCTTCGGCACCGGGCACGCCTTCGACGACCACCTGCGGCTGCCGTTCACCCGGCCGGCCGACGAGCTCCGGGCCGCGGTCGACGTGCTCGCGTCCCTCGCCGGGACCCTCAGCCTGGCGGGCGGTCACCCGACGACTCCGGCGTCCACCGTCATCTGAGTGATCAGGCCGTCACCCCAGGTCAGACCGGCCCGTGGCTCTTCCGACGGGCGGGGGCAGGCGCGCACGACGTGCACACGAGCGGTAACTTCTCGGGCACTGGAGCGGTCGGGCCTGCGGGTCCGATGGGTCGCCCGGGTCCAGCCAACGGCTCGGCGACCTCCACCGGGGCAACCGGTGCGCCAGCAGAGAAACCGGCTGATGCCATGTCGCCCTCCGCCCTCCACCGCCACCCCGCCCCCTCGACCGCGAGCGGGGCGACCGGCCGGGTCCACCGCGCGCTCCACGCGGTCGACTCCGACGTCGCCCGACCGACCGGCCGCTTCCGTGGTGACCTGACCACCGAGCGGTGGTGGTGGTCGCCGGAGCTGCACGCCCTCTACGGCATGCCGGACGGCTCCACCCAGCCCGGTGCCCAGCTCCTCCTCGCCCACGTGCACCCGGCCGACCGCCCCGCCGTCCAGGAGGCCCTCGCCGTCGCCTGCGCCACCGGCGCCGCCGTCACCCGCGAGCACCGCGTGGTGCGCGCCGACGGCGAACAGCGGACGGTCGTGCTCGTCTGCGAGCCGGAGACCGACGCGTCCGGCGCGGTGGTCGCCCTGGCCGGCCTCGTCGTCGACATCACCGAGGGCCGCCCGCCCCAGCCCGCCGACGAGCACGTGCACCAGCTGGAGACCGAGGTCGAGCAGCTGCGCAGCGCGATGGCCAGCCGAGCGGCCATCGAGCAGGCCAAGGGCGTCCTGATGCTGCTCATGAGCTGCGGTGACCAGGTCGCCTTCGACCTGCTGGCGCACATCTCCAGCCACACCCACCGCAAGGTGCGCGACGTGGCCGTCGCGATCGTCGACTCGGCCAGCGGCCGCCACCCGCTGCCCGACGACGTCCGCGAGATCCTGCACGACGCGTCCCCGCCCGGCCGCTCCGTCTGAGCGCACCCGCCCGTCCCGGCCCGGCGGTCGTCGGAGAAGATGCCGGGACCCGCGTCACGCAGGCCGGGACGAGGAAGGGGGACTGCGGCGTGTTCTACCTGCTCGTCCGGTTCGTGCTCCGGCCGCTGTTCGTCCTCGCCTTCCGGCCCAAGGTCACCGGCCGGGCCAACGTCCCCCTCACCGGCCCGGTGATCCTGGCCAGCAACCACCTCTCCTTCATCGACAGCTTCGCCATCCCGTTGATGGCGCCGCGCAAGGTCGGCTACCTGGCCAAGTCCGAGTACTGGCACGGCCCGGGCATCGGTGGCTGGCTCACGCGCACGCTGTTCACCGCGCTGGGCGCGCTGCCGGTCGAGCGACAGGAGGCCCGGGCCGCCCAGGCGACGCTGGACACCGCGCTCGGGGTGCTGCAGGCCGGGGAGGCGTTCGGCGTCTACCCCGAGGGCACCCGGTCCCGCGACGGCCGGCTCGGCCGCGGCAAGACCGGCGTGGCCTGGCTGGCGCTGACCGCCGACTGCCCCGTGGTGCCGGTGGCGGTGCACGGCACCGACGAGGTGCAGCCGATCGGCGCGAAGTGGCCGCGCCCGCACCGGGTGCGGGTCACCTTCGGGGAGCCGCTGAGCTTCCCCGAGCACCGGGGCCTGGCGGGCAAGGGCAGGGCGCGGCGCGAGGTCACCGACCGCGTGATGGAGGCGATCGCGGAGCTCTCCGGCCAGGAGAAGGCCGGCTGGTGACCCCCCGCCGCACCACCCACCGTGATGATCATCGGCATCCGGTCGCGCCCCACCGGCGTGTCGGCGACCGTTCGCCGATGATCGACGCGAGCCGGCGATGAGCGTCGGCCGGGACGGCTGGTCGCGGAGCGACCCCGGGAACGGTGCGCTGCTCGTCGCGGGCACGACCTCCGACGCCGGCAAGTCCGTGGTCACCGCCGGCATCTGCCGCTGGCTGGTGCGCCAGGGGGTGTCGGTCGCGCCGTTCAAGGCGCAGAACATGAGCAACAACTCCATGGTCACCGCCGACGGCGCCGAGATCGGCCGCGCCCAGGTGATGCAGGCCGCGGCTGCCCGGGTGGA
>NZ_JAAKGN010000097.1:0-17870 GCF_011039295.1 Modestobacter sp. KNN46-3
TGCTCCTCCAGCCCGCACCAGGACAGCCGGGTGTCCGCCTGCACCGCGGCCGAGCCGTCGTCGGCGCCGTTCGCGACCGCGTCGTCCTCCGGGAGCGGGACGCTCGGCACCGGCACCGGGGGGACCGGCTCCACCGGGCCCGGGTAGCGGGCCCGGTTGCCCGCCCCCAGGGTGGCCCAGCCGTCCAGCAGGCAGGTGGTGGGTCGGGCGGCCCGCACCGACAGCGCACCGATGGCCGACTCCTCGGCCAGCGCCCACAGCTCGGGGGTGCGCTCGGGGTCCAGGTCCGACCAGGTCAGCCCGGCGACCCCGACGTCCACCACCCGGGTGGCCGACCACGGTCCCCCGGCGGTGGCGGCCGCCGCCGGGCCGGTGGTGCCCGCGAGCAGTCCGCCGAGCAGCGCCACCACGGCCAGGGTTGCCGGGAGCAGCCGCGCGAGGGCGCCCCACCCCCGCCCCGCCGGCCCGCTCATCGTCGGCTCTCGGGCGGTCCGAGCAGCTCCCGGTAGAGCTCGACCAGGGCGGCCGCGGTGGCCGCCTCGTCGGGCCAGGTCGCCGCCTGACGTGGTCCGGCGGCCCCCAGCCGGGCGATCTCGGCGGGGTCGGTGAGCACCCGGGCGACGGTCTCGGCCAGGGCCGCGGCGTCGCCGGCGGGCACCAGCTCAGCGGCGTCCCCGACCAGCTCGGGGATCCCGCCGACGGCCGTGGCGACCAGCGGCGTCCCGGCCCGCAGCGCCTCCTGGGCGGTCAGCGAGCGCGCCTCCCAGACCGAGGGCAGCACGCACGCGTCCGCGGCGCCGAGCAGGTCGGCGACGTCGGTGCGCCGCCCGAGCAGCGTCACCGGCAGCCCCTCGGCGGCGATGCGCCGGGAGAGCTCGTCGGACAGCGGACCGTCCCCGGCGATGGCCACCAGCGGTGCCGGGCGCAGCCGAGGGTCCGCCGACCACCGGCCGACGGCGTCCAGCAGCGAGTCGTACCCCTTCTGCGGGTGCAGCCGGCCGATGGCGACGACCAGGGGCCGGCGGTCGTCGTCGAGCCCGAGCTCGCGCCGCACCTCGCGACGGTCCCGCCGGGCGGGCCCCAGCGGCGGGGCGGAGACCGGGGCGACCCGCACGTCCCGGGCGCCGAGCCGGCGGGCGTTGTCGGCCAGGTCCCCGGACGCGGCCAGCACCACGTCGGCGCCGCGGACGGTTGCCCGCTCGGCGGCCTGCAGCACGCGGCGGCGGAGGCCGCCGCCCTCGGGCAGCGCGTTGTGCAGCGTGAGCACCAACGGCCGACGACGCTGCCCGGCCAGTGCACGGGCCGCCGCGGCGACCAGCCCGGCCCGCAGCCCGTGGGCGTGCACCAGGTCCGCCCCCGCGGTGGCCCGGCGCAGGGCGTGGACGGCGCGCAGGTCGGCCACCGGGTCGAGCCCTGCGGAGATGCCCACCGGACGGAAGTCCGCGCCGCTGGCGGTGAAGCCGAACAGCTCCTCGGTGGCCTGCGGGCCGCAGACCCGCACGGCCGCGCCCGAGCGGGCCAGCGCGGACAGCACCGAGCGCAGGTGGGTGCCGACGCCGCCGGTGCTGGTGGCCAGCACCTCCGCGATCCGGCGTCCGGTCAGGAGAGGCTCGTCGGTCATCGGTCCCCTCCTGGTGCGTCGGCCCCCCGCAGGCCCTGCACGGCCGCGGTCAACGGCCGCCGGGAGGTCCCCATCATGACCGCCGCGGCGACCACCAGCACGACCCCGCCGGCCGCCAGCCCGATGCCGACCGCGGCGAGCACGCCGTCCCCGGGCACCGGGTCGGCGCCCAGTGCCCGGGCGGTGAGCAGCCCGGCCGCACCCGCGAGCCCGCCGCCCAGCAGCGCCGGCCCACCGGTGCGGGCCACGCCGGTCAGGGCGCCGGCGCCGGCCTGGCGGGCCACCACGACCAGCAGCGCGATGCCGGCCACGGTGACCCCGATGCTGTGCCCGGCGCCCAGCGCGAGCGCGCGGTCGGCCGGGGGCAGCACCGCGGCCAGCACCAGGTCCGCGGCGACGGCCACCAGCCAGCCACCGACCACGCAGACCGTCGGCGAGCGCCACGACCCCCGGGCGTACAGGGCCCGCGAGAGCAGCGCGACCAGCCCGTAGCCCACCAGGCCCGGGGCGAAGGCGGCGATCGTCGACTGGAGCGCGGCCGCAGCGCCGACGTTCTCCGGGGCGGCCAGGAACACCCGGGCCATCGGACCGGAGACCGCGACCAGGCCCGCCGCCGCCACCGCACTGCTCACCACGGTGAGGACGACGGCCGGCGCCAGCGTCCGCCGGTACCCCTCCTCGTCCCCGACCGCGGCCCGTTCGGTGAGCCCCGGGTAGACCGAGGTGGCCAACGGCACGGCGAGCGCGGCCCACGGCAGCAGGAAGACCGTCATCCCGGCGAAGTAGGCGACTAGGGTGCCGTTGGGCGCCCCGGCGGTCAGCCAGATCGCCACCACGGCCACCAGCTGCTGGCCGGCGAGGGTGAGCACCCCGGCCAGCGCCAGCCGGCGCACGCGGGGCGCCGCCCCGACCGGGAAGCGCAGCGAGGGCCGCAGCCCCAGCCGCAACCCGCGCAGCGGCACCAGCAGGGACGCCGCGAGCGCGACGACACCCAACGTCGTCCCCACCCCGAGCACCAGTTCGGCGGTGGTGGACAGCCCGCCCACGGTGCGGCTGCCGTCGAGGCCGGCGAACAGCAGGTAGGCGGAGGCGACCACCAGGGTGGACAGCAGCGGCGCCAGCGCGGGCCCGGCGAAGCGGCGGTGCGCCTGCAGGACGCCGGTCAGCACGACCGCGATGCCGTAGAGGGCCACCTGCGGGGCGAAGACGACCAGGAAGCGGGCGGCCAGGTCGACCTCAGCCGGGTCGTCCCCGAGCAGCGCACCGGCGATCGGCCGGGCGAAGAGGGCGAGCAGCGCGGCCAGCGGCACCAGCACCAGCAGCGCCCAGCCCAGCAGCGCACCGGCGGTGCGGCGCACCTGCTCCCGGTCCCCCACGGCGATCCCACCGGCGAGCATCGGCACGACGAGGCTGGCCAGTGCGCCGCCGGCGACCACCTCGAAGACGATGTTCGGCACGTAGTTCGCCGCGAGGTAGGTGTCCGCGGTGCTGTCGGCTCCGACGGCGTTGGTGAAGACGACGGTGCGCCCGAACCCGGCCAGCCGGGCCAGCAGGGTGAGCACCGAGATCAGCAGCGCCGCCCCGGCCGCGCCCTGCACGACTCGACGGCGGGCGGTGCTCGTCATCGTCGGACCCGCCCGGGAGCACGGCCCCCGGGGTGCTGCCCGACCGTCACGCCGTGCGGCGGCCGAGCCGGTCGAGCTCCCGCAGGCCGGGGGTCGACTCGATGACCCGGGTGAAGCTGATCTTCTCGCTGGCCAGGGTGAGCGCGGTGACCACACCGAGCAGGCCGGCCCGGGAGCCCCGGCCCGGCAGCGCGGCGAGCCGCAGGCCGAGGAGCGCGCCGACGGCGTTGGCCCCGCAGTCGCCGAGCATCACGCGCTCACCGAGGTCCGCAGGCAGCACGGCCAGGCTGGCACCCAGCGGGCCGGCGACCAGCCCACCGGCGGGGCCACCCACGGTCGCCGCGGACAGCAGCACGGCGGCCTTCGCGGCCCGGCCGGGACGCAGGTCGAGCAGGTTGACCAGGTTCGCCGTCCCGGCGACCAGGCCGGTGGTCAGGACGCCGTCGACGACGGCCGACACCCCGCTGCCACGGCGCGTCAGCACGGCGGCGACCGCGGCGGCGGCACCGATCCCGGCGACCTTCACCGCCCCCGCCGACACCCGACCCGCCCGCAGTGCGGCCAGGTGGCCGGCCAGTCCCTTGTCCCGGGCCTGCTCCGGCCGGGCGCCCGCCAGGTCGTCGTAGCCACCGACCGCACCGGCGACGGCACCGACGACGGCGGCCGCGGCTCGCTGGCCCGCCGGGGCACCGAGCACCGCCGATCCGGTCGCCGCGGCGGCCAGCACCGGGCCACCCAGCAGCGTCACCGGGCGCCCGGCGTAGTTGGTGCGCCCCCAGCGCGCCCCCGCCGGGCGGGCGGTCAGCGCGTCGGCGCCGGCCAGCCCGGCCCGGGCGGTCAGGGCGGCCCCGGCCGCCAGGGCCGTGCGACGGCCCGCTGCTCCCGTCACGAGACGGGCGTGGGCACGGGCTGGGTGCTCTCGCCGATGCCGTACTGACCCGAGACACCCGTCGACTCGGCGACCAGGGCCAGCACCGCGCTGATCCGGCCCGCCGGGGTGTCCACGTTGTCGATGGTCGACAGCCCGTCGGAGACCGGCCGGTCCGCGCGGACCGCACCGACCAGGCCGCCGTCCTCGACCGACGCCAGGTCACCGGCGATGACGGCGCCGGAGCCCTGGGCGTCCAGCGCGGTGGCCAGCTGCACCAGGGCGGTGGTGCGGTCACCGGCGTCGTCACCGGAGGCGGTGCCCGCGGTCAGCAGGACGGCGAAGTCGGCCGGGCTCACCGAGGACGTGTCCCGGCTGA
Organism: Modestobacter sp. KNN46-3; assembly: GCF_011039295.1. Taxonomy (NCBI): domain Bacteria; kingdom Bacillati; phylum Actinomycetota; class Actinomycetes; order Geodermatophilales; family Geodermatophilaceae; genus Modestobacter; species Modestobacter sp. KNN46-3. The sequence continues at coordinate 4,494 of NZ_JAAKGN010000097.1, forward strand.
GCACCTCCAGCTCCTCCAGCCCGGCCAGCACCGAGGCGGTGGCGGCGGCGTCGGGGACGACACCGGTGTCCTCGCTGCCCACCCCCGGCACCATCAGCACGTCGGCCAGCACGTCGGCCAGCAGCTCCCCGGTGTCGTCGGTCTCCGCCGGGGTGACCCCGGGCGGCAGCCCGGGACCGGACAGGTAGCTGCGCAGGCTGGACTGGTTGGCCGGATCGCCGTAGCCGGCGGGCAGCCGGATCGTGCCGGTGACGGTGGCCCCCGCGCTGCCGATCAGCGCAGTGACCCCCTCGACGACCTCGGTCGGGACCTCCTCGCTGCCGACGACCAGCAGCACGCTGCGGTCGATGAGGGTGCCGGCGACCAGGGCCGGGCCGACCGCCTCCTCGAAGTCGCCGACCTGGTCCAGTTGGGTCTGCAGCAGGCGGGTCTCGTCCTCCAGCAGCCGCTTGTCCTCCTGGAGGGCGGTCACCTGGCTCTGCAGGTTCGTCAACACCGGTCCGTTCAGCTGCGTGGTGCCGATGACGATCCCCAGGGCCACGGCCAGGAAGACCGCGATCAGGGAGACCAGGTGGTAACGGAAGTCGATCACGAGAAGAGGTTCTCCAACCAGAACACGAAGCTGTCCCATTGGTCGATGAGCAGGTCGAGATAGACGCGGCCGGCGGTGGACACGGCGAGCGCGGCGGTGATCGACAGCAGGGCGGCCAGCACGAGCAGGACGAGCGCCAGGGTGGAGATCCGGCTGCGGTACAGCCGGCTGACCCCCTTGGCGTCGACGAGCTTCCCGCCCAGCCGCAGCCGGGTGAGGAAGGTCGAGGCCATGCCGCCGCGGCCCTTGTCCAGGAACTCCACCAGCGTGGCGTGGGTGCCGACGGCGACGATCAGCGTCGCGCCCTTCTCGTCGGCCAGCAGCATGGCGATGTCCTCGCTGGTGGCCGCGGCCGGGAAGGTGATGGCCTCGACCCCGAGGTCGGTGACCCGCTGCAGACCGGGAGCCCGGCCGTCGGGGTAGGCGTGCACGACCACCTCGGCGCCGCAGCGGAGCACGGAGTCGCTGACCGAGTCCATGTCGCCGATGATCATGTCCGGCTGGTAGCCGGCCTCCTTGAGCGCGTCGGCGCCGCCGTCCACGCCGATGAGCACCGGGCGGTAGTCCCGGATGTAGGGGCGGAGGGCCTGCAGGTCCTCCTTGTAGTCGTAGCCCCGGACGACGACCAGCACGTGCCGGCCCTCGATCCGGGTGGTGACGTCGGGGACGCCCACCCCGTCGAGCAGCAGCGCGCGTTCGCGCTTCATGTACTCCATGGTGTTGGCGGCGAAGGCCTCCAACTGGTCCGACAGCCCGGCGCGGGCCTCGGCCATCGCCACCGCGATGGTCTCCGGCGTCTGCTCGACGCCCTCGGCCACGACCGTGTCACCGGCGTAGAGCCGGTTGCCCTCCAGCCGGACCTCGGTGCCCTCCTTGAGCTGGGTGAGGACCTCCTTGCCCACCCCGTCGACCAGCGGGATGCCCGCCTCGACCAGGATCCCGGGGCCGAGGTTGGGGTACCGGCCGGAGATGCTCGGCGAGGCGTTGACGACGGCGGCGACCTTGCCCGCCACGAGCGAGTCGGCGCTCACCCGGTCGATGTCCAGGTGGTCGAGCACGGCGATCTCGCCCGGCCGGAGCCGCTTGGTCAGGTTCTTGGTCCGCCGGTCGACGCGGACGGTGCCGGTCACGCCGGGAGCCGTGTCGGACGACCGTCCGCGCCGCAGGGTGCCGATGCGCATGGGTTCGATGCTCCCATGGGGCGGTCGGACCCCTCCCTCCCGACGCGCGAGCGCAGCCGACTGCTCACGGTCAGTGAGCGACACCGGGTTCCGGTCGACTCGCCGTGCCGATGACCGGGTGTCGCTGCCCGGGGACGGGACCGGCCCGTCACTAGCGTGACTGCTGTGACTGCAGGGGCCTCCGCGCGCCGGAGTACAGCGACCGACCTGCTCGCCGACGACGCCGCCGCGCCGGACGTCGAGCCCACCAGCACCGTCGCCGGCGACCCGGCGAGCGTCCCGCCCGGGGCCGCGGAACCGCCGTCCGCCCGGGTGGTGCCGTTGCCGTCCCGACCGCCGGTGCCCGCCGCCACGGCGCCTCCGGCAGCGGTGGCCCCGACAGCGGTGGCCTCGACAGCGGTGGCCCCGAACACGACCGCACGGCTGCCGGCCGAGCCGGTGGAGGACGCCGCCGGCCCGACCGGGAGCGACCCCCAGCCGGCGGGCGCCGCCGAGCCCGCGGACGCCGCCGGCCCCGGCCGGCGGGCCCGTCGCCGGGAACGGCGCGGCCCGAACCTGCGCGAGCAGCGGCGCCTGCGCACCCGGGAGGCCATCGTCGACGCGGCGGCCGAGCTGTTCGCCGAACGGGGCTTCGACCACGTCAGCGTGATCGAGATCGCCCAGCGCGCCGGCGTCGTGGAGAAGACCGTCTTCAACCACTTCCCGGTCAAGGAGGGGCTGGTCTTCGAGGCCGACCCGCCGATGCGCGCGGCGCTGCTGGACGCCGTCCGCCGGCGCCCGGCCGGGGAGTCGGCCGCAGCTGCGGCCGGTGGCTTCGTCGTCGCCGCGGTGAGCCAGCTGGGGTCCCCCGCGGCGGCCGAGGGCGTCGCCGAGATGGCCCGGATCATCCGCGGCAGCCGGACGCTGCAGGCCCGGGAACGGGAGATCCTCGGCGCGCTGACCGACACCCTCGCCGAGCAGATCACCCTGGAGACGCGCGCCGCCGCCGGCGACCTGGAGCCGTGGCTGGCCGCGAACGCCGTCCTGGGGCTGTACTCGGCGCTGCTGGAAGCCGCTCGGGACCGGGTGCTGGCCGGCGCGTCCGGCCCCGAGCTGGTGACCGAGCTGCGCGCCCGCGGCCGCCGCGGGCTCGCGCTGCTGCAGTTCGGCCTGGCCGGGTACGCCAAGCGCCCCTGAGGAAGGGCCCCGTCCTCCGCACTCCTCGCGAGCTCCTGGACGGGGCCACCCGGCTCCCTCGTCCGGGGGCCGGGGGTCAGCGGCCTCGTTCGGCGGCGACGGCGAGCAGTTCCCGGGCGTGGGCCTGGCCGGTGTCGCTGTCGGCCAGACCGGACAGCATCCGGGCCAGCTCCCGCACCCGGTCCTCGTCCCGCACCGCCCGGATGTCGGTGGCCGTGACGCCCAGGGCGGTGTCCGGCGACTTGTCCACCACCAGGTGGGTGTCGGCGAAGGCGGCGACCTGGGCCAGGTGGGTGACCACGACGACCTGGTGCTCGCGGGCGAGCCGGGCCAGCCGCCGGCCGATCTCCCCGGCCGCCTGACCGCCCACCCCGGCGTCGACCTCGTCGAAGACCATCACCGGCACCGGATCGGCGCCGGCGAACACCACCTCGATGGCCAGCATCACCCGGGACAGCTCACCGCCGGAGGCGCCCTTGTGCACCGGGCGGGCCGGTGCGCCCGGGTGCGGTGACAGCAGCAGGACGACCTCGTCGGCGCCGTCCGGTCCGGGCTGGTCGACGTCGGTGTCGATCCGGAAGGACACCTGCGCGTTCTTCATCGCCAGCCCGGCCAACTCCTCCCCCACCTCGGCGGCGAAGCCCTCCGCCGCGGCCTGACGGCCGGCGGTGACCCGGACGGACAGCGCCACCAGCTCTGCGCGGGCGGCGTCCCGTTCGGCCTCCAGCGTCGCCAGCGCCTCGTCGGAGACGTCGAGCTGGGACAGCCGGTCGGCTGCGTCGGCGGACCAGGCCAGCACCCCGGCCAGCCCTTCCCCCGCGTCGGCGTACTTGCGGACCAGCGCGGTCAGCGCCGCGCGGCGGTCGAGCACCTCGGCCAGCCGCGCCGGGTCGGCGTCCAGGTCGGCGACGTAGCTGGCCAGCTGCACGCCGACGTCGGAGACCACGGCCACGGCGTCGGCCAGGTCCTGGGCGACCAGGACCAGGGTGGGGTCGTCGGAACCGGCCAGCGCCCGCTCGGCCGTGGCCAGCGCGCTGGTGGCGTCCTGCGGCAGGTCGCCGTCGCCGCCGAGGTCGCCCGTGACGTCCCCGACCAGCGCCAGCCGGGCGGTGTCGGCGACCGAACGCAGCGCATCGGCGTCGCCGAGCCGCTTGGCCAGGGTGTCGAGGTCGACGTCCTCACCCGGCTCGGGCGCCACCGCGGCGATCTCCTCCAGGCCGTGCCGCAGCACGTCGGCGGCCTGGGCGAGCTCCCTGGCCTGGCCGCGACGGCGGTCCAGGTCGTCGGCCAGCCGGCGCCAGATCCCGTGCGCGGCGCGGTGCTCCTCGACGAGCGCCAGGTGGTCTGCACCCGCGTACCGGTCCAGGGCGCGCCGCTGCTCCGCGGGGCGGGTCAGCCGCAGCTGGTCGGTCTGCCCGTGCACCGCGAGCACCTCCTCGGCCAGCTCGGCGACCACGCCGACGGGCACGCTGCGGCCGCCCAGGTGCGCCCGGGAGCGCCCCTCGGCGCTGAACGTGCGGGCCAGGATCAAACTGCCGTCCTCGTCGGGCTCCGCGCCGGCGTCGGCGGCGCGGGCCCACACCGGGGAGTCCGGCGGCAGCACCAGCCGGCCCTCGACGCCGGCCCGCACCCCCGCGCGGACCCGCCCCTGGTCCGCCCGACCGCCGAAGAGCAGGCTCAGGCCGGTCACCACCATCGTCTTGCCGGCACCGGTCTCCCCGGTGACCACGGTCAGGCCGCGGCCGAACTCCAGGGTGACGTCGTCGATGGAGCCCAGGCCGTGGATGTGCAGCTCCGACAGCGCGCCGTTCGGCGCCTGCGCGGGCTCCGGCTGCGGAGCCGACCGCTCACGCCTTGCCGTCCGGGTGGCCACCGCCCACCTCCTCTGCGGTCCGCAGGACGCCGTCGCTGGTGTTGACGTCCCCGGTCAGCACGTTGGTGCGCCCGACGGGCGCCTCGTGGCCTGGCCCGTGGGAGCGGGCGCCGCGGAAGCCCCGCACCGGCAGCCCGAACTTGGCGACCAGCCGGTCGCCGAAGGCAGTCGGGTTCATCCGGGCGATCCGGACCGGCCGCTCGGAGCGCCGGACCTCGACCCGGCCGCCGTCGGGCACGTCGACGACCCGCCGGCCGTCGGCCGACACACGGGCCCGGGTGCCGTCCGGCGGGACGGCGATGGTCAGCACCGAGGTCGGTGAGGTGACCAGTGGCCGGGCGAACAGGGCGTGTGCGTTCGTCGGCACCAAGAGCAGCGCCTCGACGTCGGGCCACACGACCGGACCACCGGCGGAGAAGGCGTAGGCGGTGGATCCGGTGGGCGTGGCGCAGAGGATGCCGTCGCAGCCGAAGCTGGTCAGCGGGTGTCCGTCGACCTCCAGGACGACGTCGAGCACCCGGGACCGTTCGACCTTCTCCACCGAGACCTCGTTGAGCGCCCAGGTGCCCTCACCGGTCGGCCGGCCCTCGGCGTCCAGCACGGTGGCCTCCAGGGTGAGCCGCTCCTCGACCGCGTACTCGCAGCGCTGCACCGCGGCGATCATCTCCTCGACCGCCTCGGGCTCGGTCTCGGCCAGGAAGCCCACCCGGCCGAGGTTGACGCCGGTGATCGCCGCATCGGTGCTGCGCGCCATCTCGGCAGCCCGGAGGAAGGTGCCGTCGCCCCCGAAGACCAGCACGATCTCCACGCCCTCCGCCGCTCCGGGCCCGAAGGGGCAGACCTCCGCGCCGGGGACGGCCATCGCCTCGGCCTCGTCGTCCAGCAGCCGGACCACGATGCCGGCCTCGGCGAGCCGGGCAGCAGCGGAGCGGGCGAGCCCGACGATGTCGGCGCGCCCGGTGTGCACGGCCAGCAGCACCCGCCGTTGAGCCGGACGGGCCTCGTCGGCGGCGCCCGCCGATGCGCCTGGCTGGGGCTCGGTCACTGTGGTCCTTCCTGAACTGCTCGGTCGATGTCGGCCTGGTCCGGTGGGGGTGCGTCCCGGCGGAGCCGGAGGAAGAACTCCACGTTGCCGGCCGGGCCGGGCAACGGGCTGGCCACCACCCCGGCGGTGCCCCAGCCGAGCTCGGCGGCGGCCGCCGCCACGGTGGCGACGGCGTCGGCGCGGTGGGCCAGGTCGCGGACGACCCCACCCGAGCCGAGCCGGTCGCGGCCGACCTCGAACTGCGGCTTGACCATCGGCAGCAGGTCGGCGTCGGGCCCGGCGCAGCCGGTGAGGGCCGGCAGCACCAGGCGCAAGGAGATGAAGGACAGGTCGGCCACGACCAGGTCGGTGGTGCCGCCGATCGCCTCCGGGGTCAGCTCGCGGACGTTGGTCCGCTCGTGCACGGCGACCCGCTCGTCGGTGCGCAGCGACCAGGCGAGCTCGCCGTAGCCGACGTCGACGGCGACGACCTCCCGGGCGCCACGGCTCAGCAGCACCTCGGTGAAACCGCCGGTGGAGGCCCCGGCGTCCAGCGCCCGCCGGCCCTCGACGGGCACTCCGAACGCGTCCAGGGCGCCGATCAGCTTGTGCGCGCCGCGGGAGACCCACCGGGGCTGGTCCGGGTCGGTGCGGACGACGACGGGCGTGCCCGCCTCCACACCGGTGGCCGGCTTGGTGGCGGCCTGCCCACCGACGGTGACCCGGCCCTCGGCGATGAGCGCGACGGCGTCCTCCCGGGAGCGGGCCAGCCCGCGGCGCACGAGCTCGGCGTCGAGCCGGCTGCGGCGGGCCATCAGAGCTGGTCGATGGTGGACAGTTCGCGCTGCAGCCGCTCGTGCTCGGCCTCGAACACCGCGACGTGCTCGGCCACCGGCCGACCGGCCAGGTCGGCGAACGGGGACGCCGCGGGACGCGCCGTGGACTCCTGCGTGGCCGCTGCACCGGTGCCCGCCGGCGCCGGAGCAGGCCGGGCGCCGCCTGGGGGGTGCGGGACCGGGCGGGGCTTGCCAGGCACGCTCACGGGCTCCTCCTCCACACGCGGTCGACGCCGCGAGCCGGCAACTGCCGGCTCGCCGGTCACCGGGGACCCGGCGACCACCTGGCAGGCTACCGGCCGGCACCGACCGGCGACGGTGCACCGGAGGAGCCGGTGGACCCGCCCTCGGCAACGACAGCGCGCTGCGCGCCGGACCGCCCGCGCCCGCTCGTCCTCCCCGCCGGTAGCGTCCCGCTGCGACCGCGCGGCCGGGACGAGCCCGGTCACCGGCTGGAGGAGGCACCACACGTGGCGACGCTGGACGAGTGCATGACCGCCCTGGACGACTTCGTCGGCAAGCTGGCGGCCAAGGAAGCGGCACGGGACCTGGACCGCAGCGTCTCCTGCCGGCTGACCGACCTCGACCAGGTGGTCGCCGGCCGGCTGGCCCGCGGCTCGGTGCACGACATGACCGCGCTGCCGGACGGGCCGGCGGTGCCCAAGGCCGACATCCGGCTGACGATGACCAGCGACGACCTGCTGGCCCTGACCTCGGGGCAGCTGTCCTTCGCACCCGCGTGGGCGTCGGGCCGGATCAAGCTCGAAGCGGGCCTCCGCGACATGCTGCGGCTGCGCTCGCTCCTCTGACCGCCGGCCCGGGCCGTCACCCGGCGGTCAGGGCCCAGCCGGCCAGCACCCCGGCAGCCGCGTCGTCCCCCGCCCGCAGCACCGCCGGCCGCCCCGCCGCGGGGTGCCGCGACCAGTGCGCGACGGCGAGAGCGCGCAACCCGTCCAGCCCGTCGGCCCCCTCCCGCTCCGGCCCGACCGCGCGCAACGTCACCTGTTCCCCGTCGGCCGCGGCCTCCCAGCCGCCGCACCGCCAGGTCCCCTCGGCCTCGACCGGGGTCACTGCCGGGTGCTCGACCAGCAGCCCGGCCGCATCGGCGGAGAGCAGGTCCGGCCGGTGCACCGGGCCTGCGGCGAGCAGGTCGGCCGGGGTGGCCACCCCGGAGAACACCAGCAGGCTGGCCGCGTCGGCCCGGCGGGCACCCTCGATGTCGGTGTCGAGCCGGTCGCCGACCACCAGCGGCCGGTGGGCGCCGGTCCGGCGGACGCACTCGGCGTGCATCGCCGGGTCGGGCTTGCCGGTGACCAGCGGCTGCTGCCCGGTGACCGTGCTGACCACGCCGACCAGTGCACCGTTGCCGGGCAGCACGCCGCGGGGCGAGGGGATCGTCGCGTCGGTGTTCGTGGCGACGTGCCGGGCGCCGGCCCGCACGGCCACCACCGCCTCGGCCAGCTGCGCCCAGCCCACCTGCGGGCCGTAGCCCTGGACGACGGCGGCCGGCTCCTCCTCGGCCCGCTCGACCACCGCCAGCCCGGCTGCCGACAGGGCGGCCGCGACCCCGGGGCCACCGACCGGCAGGACCCGCGCGCCCGGTCCGACCAGCCCGGCCACGACCGAGGCGGCGGCCTGGGAGCTGGTGATGACGTCGTCGGGTGCGGCCGGGATGCCGAGTTCGGTCAGGTGCCCGGCCACCTGCTCCGGCGTCCGCGCGGCGTTGTTGGTGACGAAGCCCAGCCGCATGCCCTGGTCCCGGGCGGTCTGCAGGGCCGCGGGGACCCCGGGCACGGCAACGGGGCCGACGTAGACGACGCCGTCGAGGTCGAGCAGGGCGACGTCGTAGGCGCGGGTGGGCGGGGTGTCGGTGCCGGCGGCCAGCGGCGGACGGGTGTCGGTCGGGCGAGGGCTGGACCCAGCGTCGGAGCTCACGACGTCATCCTGTCGCAGGGCGTGCGGTCGGGCCTCAGGGCAGCTCCGTCGCCGGCCCCCGCCGGGCCCGGACGCCGCGCAACGCCCGGGCGTAGTGGTCTCGGTCGGGACGCATCGCCACGGCCAGCGCGAGGTGTTCGGCGGCGAGATCGAGCTCCCCGGCCCGACTGGCGGCCAGCCCCAGCCCGAACTGGGCATAGTCGTCGGCGGGGTCGACCGCGATCAGCGCGCCGAAGGACTCGATCGCCTCGCGGTACCGGCCGGCGTCGTACTGGGCCCGGGCCAGGGCCTCCCGCACGCTGCGCGAACCGGGCTCGGCGGCCAGTGCGCGGTCGAGCAGGGTCGCGGCAGCATCGGGGTTGCCGTCGCCCAGCAGGTCGAGCCCTCGCTGGTACCAGTCGTAGACGCCGCCGTCCGGCTGTCCCGGGTCCGCCACCGCAGCTCCTCCTCCGCACCCCCCGGGTGCTCCACGCGCCGCCGGTGCCGCCAGGCACCGCTCCCGGCCCCCGGCGGGGGCACTCCTACGATCGACCTGTGCCCTCGACGACCCCCTGCCCTCGACGTCGGCGGACGCCCCGCCCGCTGACGTGACGGGCCTCGACGTCCGGCCGTTCCGCGCCGTGACCTACCGCGAACACGACGGCGACCACCTGGCACGGGTGAGCTCACCGGCCTACGACCTCGTGAACCCGGCGGGGCGGGACCGTCTGGCCGCCGCCGATCCGCACAACATCGTCCGCCTGATCCTGCCCGGCGTCGAGCCGTTGCCGGGGCGGGAGACGACCCGCGCCGAGCGCGACCAGCGGTCTGCCGCCGTCGCCGGGGACACGCTGCGCACCTGGCTGGCCGAAGACGTGCTGGTCCACGACGAGGTGCCTGCGCTGTGGCGGTACGAGATGGCCGCGCCGGGGGCCGTTCCCACGGTCGGCTGGCTTGGGGCGGTGACGCTGCCGGCCGCTGGTTCGGTGGCCGTGCTCCCGCACGAGGACACCTTCCCCCCGGCCGTCGCCGGGCGCGCCGCCCTGCTGGCCGCGACGGACACCGATCTGGAGCCCATCGTCCTCGCGCACGACCCCGACCCGGAGGTGGCGGCTCTCACCCGGCAGACCGGGGACGTCCCGCCCACCCTGCAGGTCGCCGACCCCGACGGGGTGGTCCATCGGCTGTGGCGGGTCACCGACCCCGAGGTGCTGGACCGGCTGACCCGCGCCCTGGCCGGGACGGCCGCGGTGATCGCCGACGGGCACCACCGCTTCGCGGCCGCCCGCGACCACCAGCGGGGCCGGGCCGGCCAGGGCAGCGTGCTGGCGCTGGTCACGCCGATGGGGGCCGGCGGGCTCCGCGTCCGGGCGATCCACCGCGTGGTGCCCGACCTGTCGATGTCGGCCGCGGTGGAGTCGGCGGCTGCCGGGTTCGCGGTCCGTGAGCTCGAGCTGCCCGGCAGCGACGTCCGGCCGGTGATCGCGGACTGGCTGGAGACCGGTGCGGACGGGACGTTCCTGCTCACCGACGGCAGTCAGGTCGCCGAGCTGTCCGAGCCGTCACCGGCGATGCGGGCGGCCGTGCCGGCCGAGGCGCCCACGGCCTGGCGGCGGCTGGACGTCGTCCTCGCCCACGCTGCGCTCCTGACCGGTCTGTGGGGGCGCCCGGACGACCCGTCGTCGGTGCTGGTCGCCCACGACGTCGAGGAGGCGTTGGGGCTGGCCGCGGACCGGGCCGGCGTGGCCCTGCTGCTGCGTTCCCCGTCGCCGGCCGACGTCGCGGCGGTCGCCCGGTCGGGGGCGCGGATGCCGCGCAAGTCGACCCTCTTCGTGCCCAAGCCCCGCACCGGTCTGGTGCTGCGCCCACACGGGCACTGACCGGCCCGGCCCGGGTCGTCGGTCCGGGGCCGCTCACGCCGGCTCGGCCGACGCCCGCGGCGTTCCCCGGGAGACCTTGCGGCCGCGCCGGCAGGTGACCTCGTAGGCGACCGCCGTGCCGGTCGGGGTCCGCCAGAACCGGCGCTGCAGCGACCCCTCCACCTCGACGACGTCGTCCGGGGTCCAGGCAGCGGCGTATCGCTGGAGCGCCGGCAACAGGCTGACGCAGGTGATCACGTCGGACTTCGGCCCGCGGGGCCGGGGGCTGTCCCGGCGGACGACGAGCTTGAAGACGAGCAGGGTGTCGCCACTGGGCAACGGGCGCAGCTCGGGTGGGGCGGACAGCCGGCCGCGCAGGACGACGTCGTTCCGGTCGATGACAGCAAGGCTCATGCCGCGAGCCTCGCTGCCCGGACAGCACACCGGCCAGGTGTGCCCACGGTCTGTGGACGCACCTGGCCGGTGTGGACGACGGAGCTCAGTCCGTCGGTGACTCCTGCTCCGGGACGTCGTGCCCAGGCGCCTCCTGGAACAGGCGCGTGTGGTCCCGCTCGACGGGGGGCGGCGTCTCGCCGAGGAGCTCGGCCACCTCGGCCTCGATGTCATCGGCCGAGACGTCACCGAAGTCGGCATCGGCGAACTCGACCCCGCCGATCTCGGCGGCGGCGACACCCGGGCGATCTGCTTCGGCGACCTCCGCCGGGGGCTCCTCGGCATCGAGCTGGTCCTCGTCGACCTCTGCGTCGGCGACCGGGCCGTCGACTGCCAGGCCGTCGGTGGCCTCGGTCTCGTCGGTGGCCTCGGTCTCGTCGGTGGCCTCGGTCTCGTCGGTGGCCTCGTCCTCGTCCCCGTCCTCGTCCGCGAAGAGGGCCGCAACACCGGTGAGGTCGTCGGGGTCTGCCGCGGCGATGGCGGCGAACCACTCCCCGGCCAGTTCCTCCTCGCCGCGGGCGTCGAGCAGCTCGGCGTACGCGGTGGCGAGCCGGAGCTGGCCGAGGTCCGGGTTGCCCAGGGTCGCAGGGGTCGGACGTCCGCCGAGGGCAGCCTCGAGAACGAGCGCAGCGGCTGCCGTCTCGCCCAGGTCCTGGCGTGCCCCGGCCTCGACGAGCCGCAGCTCCACGAGCTCCTCGTCACCGGGCTGGGTGGCCAGTGCCTCCTGGACCAGCCGCAATGCGTTCTCCGGCCGCTCCAGGGCGCGCTCACAGTCCGCCAGCACCGCGCGATAGCTGTCGTCACCGCTCATCCGGGCATAGGCCCGCAGCTCGCGGGCGGCCTCGGCGTAGTCGCCTGCGTGGTAAGCCGCTACGCCGACGGCCTCGCGGACGGCAGCGATGCGGGACGCGCGGTCCCGAGCGGCGCGGGCGTGCTCGAGCGCCAACTCCGGCTCGTCGTCGAGCAGTCCGCCGGCGGCCACGAGGTGTCGAGCCACGGTGTCGGCGTTGCGGGAGTCCAGGCCACGCAGCGCCGACCGGACCGACTGGTCGAGGTCCCGCGGATCCACCCACTCCGGCAGCGCAGGGCCAGGAGCCCGACGCACGGCCGTGTCCGCCTCGGGGCGCCGGTCCTGCCAGGCGGGACGGTCACCCTGCGGATGACCCTGCCCCTGCGGCCGGTCACCACTGGGGCGACGGTCCTGCCACGCCGGCCGATCACCCTGCGGACGGTCCCCGGCCGGGCGACGGTCCTGCCACGCCGGACGATCCCCCTGCGGACGACCCTGCCCCTGCGGCCGATCCCCACTGGGACGACGGTCCTGCCACGCGGGGCGATCGCCCTGCGGACGATCCCCCTGCGGACGACCCTGCCCCTGCGGCCGGTCACCACTCGGGCGACGGTCCTGCCACGCCGGACGATCACCCTGCGGACGACCCTGCCCCTGCGGCCGGTCACCACTGGGACGACGGTCCTGCCACGCCGGACGATCACCCTGCGGACGACCCTGCCCCTGCGGCCGATCCCCACTGGGACGACGGTCCTGCCACGCCGGACGATCCCCCTGCGGACGACCCTGCCCCTGCGGCCGATCCCCACTGGGACGACGGTCCTGCCACGCCGGACGATCACCCTGCGGACGACCCTGCCCCTGCGGCCGGTCACCACTGGGACGACGGTCCTGCCACGCCGGACGATCCCCCTGCGGACGACCCTGCCCCTGCGGCCGATCCCCACTGGGACGACGGTCCTGCCACGCCGGACGATCCCCCTGCGGACGGCCTTGACCCTGGGGTCGACCCGTCCCCTGGGGCCGGTCTCCACCAGGCCGGCCGTCCTGCCACGCGGGGCGATCTCCCTGCGGACGGCCCTGGCCCTGCGGACGGCCCTGGCCCTGCGGGCGCCCGCCCCCCGAGCGTCCACCCGACGACCTCTCGCCGGCAGGACGACGGTCACGCCACTCGCCTCCTGGACCCCCTGTTGCGTTCGGACGATCGTCACGTGACGATCGCCCGCCCCCGGCAGCTCCACGGCTGCCGTCTGCGGGTCGAGCTCCCCGGTTTCCCTCGGTGGGCCGGGACCCGCGGTGCCCGGCGGGGCGCTGCGGTCGACCGGCGCCGCCGGCGCTGCGGCCACGGTCGGAGCCAGAGGGCCCTCGTCGCGGAGAAGTCATGGTGTTCTACGTACCTCACTGGTGAACGGCGCACGCCCGGTGGGGGCACCTGTACGGCATCGCATCCACCCGACGCACCGCTGAAGCGGCTGCGTCCGGTCGGTCGACGAAAGCGGACAAACGCACAAAACGGAGGCCGGAGCGCAATGCTCCGACCCCCGTTTCGTGAAGTTATGTCCGGCGGCGTCCTACTCTCCCACCCGGTCCCCCGGGCAGTACCATCGGCGCTGAAAGGCTTAGCTTCCGGGTTCGGAATGAGACCGGGCGTTTCCCTTTCGCCATGACCGCCGTAACAC
>NZ_JAAKGN010000098.1:0-17676 GCF_011039295.1 Modestobacter sp. KNN46-3
CCCTCCCCCCACACCGATCACCGATCGCGAGGAGCTCCACCGTGCTTCGTTCCATGTTCTCGGCCATCTCCGGTCTGCGCGCCCACCAGACCAAGCTCGACGTCGCCGGCAACAACATCGCCAACGTCAACACCGTCGGTTTCAAGGCCAGCCAGACCGTCTTCGAGGACACGCTGAGCCAGGTGCTCCGCAACGGCGCAGCGCCCAACGGCGACGTCGCCGGCACCAACCCGGCGCAGGTCGGCCTCGGCGTGAAGGTCGCCGGCATCACCACGAACTTCGGCCAGGGCTCGACCCAGAACACCGGCCGGGCCAGCGACTTCATGATCAGCGGCGACGGCTTCTTCGTGACCAAGGTCGGCAACGAGCAGCTCTACACCCGGGCCGGCTCCTTCGACACCGACGGCGTCGGCAACCTGGTCACCCCCGACGGGGAGAAGCTGCAGGGCTGGATGGCCAACGCGCTCGGGGTGGTCGACCCCAATGGCCCGCTGGTGGACCTGCGGATCCCCACCGGCCAGGTGCTCGCCCCCGTCGCCACCACCGGCGCGTCACTGGCCGGCAACCTCTCGGCCACCCCGGTCGCCGGCGAGACCGCAGTGACCTCGCAGATCAGCATGTACGACGACCTGGGCAACGCCCACCCGGTCAACGTGGCGATGACCCGCAACGCGACCCCGGCCAACAGCTGGACGGTCAACTTCACCGACACCTCGACCGCGACGGCCGACTCGGCGGGGACCGCGCTGGGCAGCGTCACGCTGCAGTTCGCCGACGGCACGGTCGCCGGCCAGCCGGCCGGCACGCTGATCGCCCCCGCCCCGGCCACGTACTCCCTCCCCGCGGCCGGCGGGGCATGGACGAAGGACGTCGACATCGACCTCTCCAAGTTGACCCAGTTCGGCGGGAAGAGCGACGCCGCGGCCAAGACCACCGCCGACAGCGGCTCGGCGATGGGCGTGCTGCAGGGCTACTCGCTGGCCAGCGACGGCACGATCGTCGGGATCTACTCCAACGGGCTGCGGCAGAACATCGGGCAGCTCGCGCTGGCCACCTTCACCAACCCGGGCGGCCTGGAGAAGGCCGGCAACAGCTCGTTCCGGGCCGGCGACAACTCCGGCAACCCGCTGGTCGGCCAGGCCGGCACCGGTGGCCGCGGCAGCCTGTCGGCCGGCGCGCTGGAGATGTCCAACGTCGACCTGGCCGAGGAGTTCACCGGCCTGATCGTGGCCCAGCGCGGCTTCCAGGCCAACAGCCGCGTGATCACCACCTCCGACGAGATCCTCCAGGACCTGGTCCAGCTCAAGCGCTGATCCCTCCCCCCACCAAGATGGCCATTTTGGTGGGGGCTGAGGCGCTACCTGCGCGGATGGCCCGGTCACCCCGTCGGGGGGACCGGGCCGTTCAGCTCAAGCACCGCCCTCGACACGCCGATGACCTGACTGCGGCGCGATGAGGCCCGTTCGTGGCGAGACCGCCGCACCCGACCCCTGGAGCAGTCCGTGATCCGTCTGACGCGCCTCAACGGCGAGCACTTCGTGCTCAACGTCGAGCTCATCCAGCGCGTGGAGGGCCACCCCGACACCGTCATCACGCTCCGCGACGACACCAAGTACGTCGTCACCGAGACCGTCGACCAGGTCGTCCGTGAGGTCCGCGACTACCGGGCCAGCATCCAGGCAGTCGCCTTCCAGATGGACCGCGGCGAGTACCGGATGCCGACCGCACACACCGCGAAGGGCACCGAGGACTCCTCGGTCCTGCCGTTCCCGAGCCGAGAAGAGCGCTGACCCATGGACCCCGCCACCCTCATCGGGTTCGTCGTCTCCATCATCGCGCTGGTCGTCTTCATGATCCTCGAAGGCGCCGACCCGACCTCGCTGATCTTCCTCCCGGCGATCGTCCTGGTGGTCGTCGCGACCTTCGGCGCGGCGATGGCCAGCCAGACGATGGACGACCTCAAGAAGATGCCCAACTGGTTCAAGATGGCCCTGGTGCCGGGCAAGGTGCCGCCGGCCAGCGAGCAGATCCAGGTCCTGGTGAGCCTGGCCGAGAAGGCCCGCAAGGAAGGGCTGCTCGCACTGGAGGCCCAGGTCAAGGACATCGACGACCCGTTCCTCAAGCGCGGCCTGCAGATGAGCATCGACGGTACCGACCCGGAGGACCTGCGCAGCATCCTCGAGGGCGAGATCTCGGCCAAGAAGACCGAGGACAAGGTCGCCGCCAAGTTCATGAACAACATGGGCGGCTACGCGCCGACCATCGGCATCCTCGGCTGCATCGTCGGCCTGATGAACGTGATGGGCAGCCTCAGCAACCCGGAGGCGCTGGGCCCGATGGTCTCCGCGGCGTTCATCGCCACGCTGTGGGGCGTCATGGCGGCCAACTTCTGGTTCCTGCCGATGGGCGCGAAGATCCTGCGGGTCAGCGCGCTGCAGGCCGCGCAGATGGAGTTGCTCGTCGAGGGCATCGCCGAGATCCAGGCGGGCACCAGCCCGCGCACCGTGCGCGCCAAGCTGACCTCGCTGGTGCCGCCCAGTGAGCAGCAGCGCGAGGCGGCATGAGCAAGAGCGGCGGGCACGGGGGCCACGGTGGCCGCCGGGCCAAGAAGCACGAGGAGCACGAGGAGCACGAGAACCACGAACGGTGGCTGGTGTCCGGCTTCGACATGATGACCCTGCTGTTCGTGCTGTTCGTGGTGCTCTACGCGATGAGCTCGATCGACCTGGCCAAGTTCACCGCCTTCGCCAACGGCGCGCGCGAGGGCGCCGGCGCCCCGGTGACCATCCTCAACGACGGCGCCGCCATCGCCGCACCGATCGAGAACGACAGCCCGCTCAAGCCGGTCCAGGTGGCCCAGGAGGCCGCCATCGACGGCACCGCGCAGACCGAGGCGGAGCAGGCCGCGGCCGTGGCGGCCGCCGAGGCGAAGGCGCGGGCCGTCGCCGCCGAGGCGGAGTCGTCCTACGACCAGCTCGCGGCGGCGCGGGCGGCGATCGCCGCGGCGCTGGCCGAAGCCGGCCAGTCCGGGGCCGCCCAGTTCATCATCGACGAACGGGGCCTGGTCGTGCGCGTGGTCTCCGACCCCGTGCTCTTCGCCCCGGAGTCCGCTGCCCTGCTGCCGCAGGGGGTGACCGTGCTCAGCGCCATGGGCCCGGCGATCCGGGACCTGCCCAACCTGGTCCGGGTCGAGGGCCACGCGAACTCGCTGCCGGTCACCCGCGGAGGCCCGTGGCCGTCGAACTGGGAGCTGTCGGCCGTCCGGGCCACCACCGTGCTGCGGCACCTGGTGGACGCCAACGCCGTCGGGCAGGACCGCATGTCGGCGGTCGGCTACAGCGACACCCGGCCGCTCGTGCCCGACACCGACCCGTCCTACGTGACCGTGAACCGACGGGTGGACGTCGTCCTCCTGTCCACCGCCTCCCCCGAGGCCAACGCACTGCTGCCCGGCATCGAGGCGGCCACCCAGATCACGCAGGCCACCCAGGCCGACGGCACGACCTCCGAGGGGAGCCAGGAATGAGCAAGAAGAAGCAGGAAGAGCCCGAGGACGCCGACGGCGCCAAGGGCGGCGGCAAGAAGAAGCTGCTGATCATGGGGCTGGTCGCCGTCCTGGCGATCGGCGCCGCCGCGTACTTCTTCGTCTTCAGCGGCAGCGGCGAGGCGGTGGCCGAGCCCGCGCCGGAGGCCGGCAGCGTCGTCCTCCCGGTGGAGTCGGTGGCCATCAACCTGGCCGGCGGGAGCTACCTGAAGCTCGGCTTCACGCTGCAGTTCTCCCTCGCCTACGACGAGCACGCCGGCGGCGGGCACGGCGGTGGCGCCACCCCGGACGGTTCGAAGGCGATGGACATCGCCATCTCCCAGTTCTCCGGGGCTGCCCTGTCCGACGTGCAGACCAACCGGGAGGCGATGAAGGCCGCCTTCGAGGCGGCGGTCGTCGAGGCCTACCACGGCGACGTCTACGAGCTCTGGTACACGGAGTACGTCACCCAGTAGAAGGACCCCCTTGCCCCCCAGCACTCGCACGCTCGTGCCGGGACCCTGCAAGGGGGCCGTTCCAACACCTCACGGGTGTGGGAACGGCTGACGCTCCTCCCCCACCGTCCCCACCGGGGAACACCTGCACCAGCCGGCGCCGAGCTCCTCGGCGCCGGCTGGTGTCCGGCGGTCAGGGTCACCGCGCCCCCCGCCGATGAGGACATGCGTGAGCCTGTCCGACACCGTGGCCGACGCCCCGAGCGCCGCCGCCCCCCGACCCCCTGAGGGGCAGGCGCGCGCCCGACGCCGGGAACCGCGCACCTACGACTTCCGTCGTCCGACGAAGCTGTCCCGTGAGCACGTCCGGATCCTGCAGATCACCCAGGAGTCCTTCGCCCGTCAGGCGACGACGACCCTGACCTCCCTGCTCCGCACCGGCGTCCGGGTCGAGCTGACCGGCATCGAGCAGTTCTCCTACGACGACTACATCGCCACCCTGCCGTCGTCGTACTTCGTGGCGACGTTCACCCTCGAGCCGCTGGCCGGCAAGGGCGTGCTCGCCTGGCCGCTGGACTCCGCGATGGCCATGGTCGACCACATGCTCGGTGGCTCCGGCGCCGGCGACCAGCCGAACCGGCCGATGACGGGCATGGAGAGCGCCATCACCGGCCACCTCCTGGCCCGGCTGCTCGACGAGCTCGGCCAGGCGTTCGCCCCGGTCACCGCGCTGAAGCCCGCGCTCGACAGCGTCGAGTACAACCCGCAGCTCGCCCAGGCCGCCTCCGGTTCCGAGACGGTCATGGTCGCGACCTACAGCATGCGGATCGGTGCCCGGGAGCCCGAGGTCACCCTCGTGCTGCCCTTCGGCTCCTTCGTCGGCCCGCTGAACAACGCCGCCTCCCCGCAGCTGTCGGACGTCGCGAAGCACAAGCGGCAGCGGGCCCTCGAGGCGATCACCGAGCGGATCAACGACGTCCCCGTCGACGTGAGCGTGCGGTTCAACCCGCTGGACGTCCCCTCCGGTGACCTCTTGTCCCTGGCCGTCGGCGACGTGCTGCTGCTCCGCCACGCCCAGGACAGCCCGCTGCAGGTCACCACCAACGACGTGACCTTCGCCCACGCCCTCCCCAGCAACCACCGGCGCCGCCTGGCGGCCGAGATCGTCCCCGACACCTCGACCGGCGGAAAGGACCCCGCATGACCACCGCCTTCGGCACCGACCGCTCGTCGGACTCCGACACCATCGCTGCAGCCGTCGCTGCCGCGGCCCAGGCCGCAGCAGCCGCCATGCCCGCCGAGCTCGTCCTCCGGGCCGGGGAGACGGTGGCCGACCCCGAGTCGGTCCCGCTCCCCCCGACCCCCGGGGCCGCCGTCACCGCCGCACTGGGCGGCGAGGTCAGCGGCGACATCGTGCTGGTGCTCTCCGAGGAGATCGTCAGCGCGCTGACCAACTCCCCGGTCGGGCCGATGGACGTCGCCACCGCGCTGCGCCCCGCGCTCGAGGCCGCCGCCGCCGCTCTCGGCCGGGTGCGCGTCGCGGCCGAGCGGGTCGAGGACGTCGTCGCGGCGCTGGACGGGCTGCGGGACAAGGGCGTCTTCCTCGCCGTCCCGCTGATCAACGGCACGGAGATCGCCGCCACGCTGGCCCTGCAGGTCACCCTGCCCCGCCCGCGGGAGCGGCGCGGCAGCCTGGACCTGCTGCGCAACGTGGCCATGGAGGTCACCGTCGAGATCGGCCGGACCCGGATGACCGTGTCCGAGCTGCTCTCCCTCCACCCCGGCGAGGTCATCGAGCTCGACCGCGCCGCCGGTGCGCCGGCGGACCTGCTGGTCAACGGCACCCTGATCGCCCGCGGCGAGATCGTCGTCGTCGACGAGGACTTCGGCCTGCGGATCAGCGAGATCGTGACCGAGGCCGGCGAGTACGGGACTCCGCCCGCATGAGCTGGATGATCGTCCGCCTGGTCCTGTCGCTCGTGTTCGTCGCCGCGGTCCTGCTCTTCGCCAGCAAGGTCGCGAAGAAGCGCGGGCTCGGTGGCCCCACCGGCGTCATCGAGGTCGTCGCCCGCCAGCGGATGGGCCGGGCCAGCAGCGTCTCGGTGCTGCGCGTCGCCGGCCGGGTGCTGGTGGTCGGCTCGACCGAGGAGCAGGTCACCCTGCTGGCCGAGGTCGAGGACGAGGAGCTGCAGGCCGCCCTCGCCGCCCAGGCCCGCCCCGCGGTCGGTGCGAACGGCGAGACCACCGAGCTGCCTGCCGCCCGGGTCCCGGTGCCGCGGGCGGGCAGCGGTGCCCTGGCCGGCTCGGTGCTCGACCGCGGCACGTGGACGTCGGTGGTGCACGAGCTGCGCGAGCGGACGGTGCGCCGCTGATGACCGCCGTTCCCGTCCGGCTGTCGGCGCCGCCGCCGACGTCCGGCCCCGCCCGCCGCCGTGCGGCCTGGCTGCTGCCGTTGCTGCTGCTGGGCACGGTGCTGCTGATGCTCTGGCTGGCCGGCCCGGCCTCGGCCGCCCCCACCGCGCCGGTCCCGCCGTCCGAGCCGGTCGCCCCGGTCGTGGACGACGGCGGCCTGGACATCTCCATCGGCGGGGACAGCCCGAGCACCGCGGTGACGCTGATCCTGGCGATCACCGTGCTGTCGATCGCGCCGTCGGCGCTGCTGCTGGTGACCTCGTTCACCAAGATCCTCGTGGTGCTGGCGCTGACCCGCAACGCGCTGGGCCTGCCCACCTCACCGCCGAACCAGGTGCTCACCGGGATCGCGCTGTTCCTGACCATCTTCGTGATGGGCCCGGTGTTCAGCGAGATCAACGAGCTCGCCGTCCAGCCCTACCTGGACGGCACCATGAACGCCTCGGCCGCCTACGACACCGGTGTCGAGCCGCTGAAGGGCTTCCTGCTGGCCAACACCCGGGACGACGAGCTCAAGCTGATGGTCGGGCTCTCCGGTGAGGAGGCGCCGGCGGACGCGGCGTCGGTGAGCATGCTGACCCTGGTCCCGGCGTTCGTGCTCTCGGAGCTGAAGAGCGCCTTCATCATCGGCCTGGTCGTCTTCATCCCGTTCCTGGTGCTGGACATGCTGGTCAGCGCCGCGCTGATGGCGATGGGCATGATGATGGTGCCGCCGACGATCGTGTCCCTGCCGTTCAAGCTGATGCTCTTCGTGATCGTCGACGGCTGGGCGCTGGTGACCACGGCACTGGTCGGGTCGTACGGATGAGCCGCGTGACGACGTGCGAGCGAGCATCGCAGGGAGCGCCAGCAACCGAGGAGCGGAACGAGCTCGGAGGCACGCAATGAGCGACGCCGACGTCACCGAGATCGCCACCCAGACGATGATCGTGGCGGCGAAGGTGTCCGCCCCGATCCTGCTGACCGCACTGCTGGTCGGCTTCATGATCTCCCTGTTCCAGGCGGCCACCCAGATCCAGGAACCGACGCTGTCCTTCGTGCCGAAGATGATCGCGGTGGCGATCGCGCTGTTGGTGACCGGCAACTGGGTGCTCTCGGAGCTGGTCTCCTTCACCGACCAGCTGTTCGAGTCGCTGCCGCGGTTGCTCGGCAGGACCTGAGGCCGCAGTGGACCTCGAGGTCCCCTCCGCGACCCTCGCGGCGCTGCTGCTGGCCAGCACGCGGGCTGCCGGGTTCATCGCCCTGGCCCCGCCGTTCAACTCCAACGGCATCCCGCGGGTGGTCAAGGGCGCACTCGCCCTCTGCATCGCCCTGGTCACGTTCCCGCACATCTCCGGCACCATCCCGGAGGTCACCGCCGGCTTCCTCATCGCGACTGCGGTCACCGAGGCGGTCATCGGCGCCGCGCTGGGCTTCGTCGTCCAGCTGCTGTTCAGCGCCGTCCAGCTGGCCGGTGACCTGATCGACGTGACCGGCGGGTTCTCCCTGCAGCCGGCCTACGACCCGATGTCGCTGACCACGCAGGGGGTGATCGGCCGGCTGCACTACCTGCTCGCCATCACCCTGCTGTTCACCAGCAACGGCCACCTGCTGCTGGTGCGGGGATTCGTCACCTCCTACGAGGGGCTGCCGGTGGGCGGCTCGCTGCCCACCGACCAGCTGGGCTCGGTCCTGATCACTGCCTTCTCGATGATGTTCCTGGCCGCGCTGCAGATCGCCGGACCGCTGGTGGCGGTGCTGCTGCTGGCCGACGTCGCGCTCGCCCTGCTGTCCAAGGCCGCGCCGGCGCTGAACATCTTCGCCTTCGGCTTCCCGCTCAAGATCATGATCACCCTGACCCTGCTGGGGCTGACCTTCCCGCTGCTGCCGCCGGCGCTGGACGGGCTCCTGGACTCCGCGCTCGACGCGATCACCTCGCTGCGCAGCGGCTGACCCGGAGGAGGTGACTGATGGCCAAGGACGGTCCTGGCGGCGAGAAGACAGAGAAGCCGACACCGCAGAAGCTCAAGAAGGCCCGCAAGGACGGGCAGATCCCGCGCACCCAGGAACTGGGCACCTGGCTGGGCGCGGCCGCGGCGAGCGTGCTGCTGCCCATGCTCGTGGGCGGTGCGTTCAGCTCCATCCAGGAGCTGTTCGTGCAGGTCGGCGTGATCGCCAAGGACCCGCAGCAGGCCACGATGCAGGCACTGTTCGGCACCGCGCTGGCCGTCTTCATGACCGCGCTGCTGCCGATGGCCCTGGCGATGATGGTGATCGGCACGATCGCCTCGGCGTCCCAGGGCGGGGTCACGATCGCCACGAAGGCGATGAAGCCGACGTTGAAGAAGCTGAACCCCTTCCCCGGGATCAAGCGGATGTTCGGCACCCAGGGCCTCTGGGAGGCGACCAAGGCGATCATCAAGACCGTCGCGCTGGCGACCGTCATCGGCGTGACGTCCGACAACGCCATGCAACTGGTCTCCGCCTCCGGTGCGCTGCCGCTGTCGGAGGTCGTGCACACCTTCACCGACTCCGCGGTGCTGATGTTCCGCGTCGTGGGCATCACCGGCCTGGTCATCGCGGTCGCGGACTACGTGGTGGTGCGGCACAAGATGATGAAGCAGCTCAAGATGAGCGTCTACGAGATCAAGCAGGAGCACAAACAGGCCGAGGGCGACCCGCAGATGAAGGCCCAGCGCCGCTCCACCCAGCTGTCGATGTCCCGCAACCGGATGATGTCCGAGGTCGCCGACGCCGACGTGCTGCTGGTCAACCCCACCCACGTCGCCGTCGCACTCAAGTACGACCCGATGAAGGGCGCCCCCCGGGTGGTGGCCAAGGGCGCCGACGAGATGGCCGCCCGGCTGCGCGCCCGGGCCGAGGAGTGCAAGGTGCCGATGGTCCAGGACATCCCCCTGGCCCGGGCCCTGCACGCCTCCTGCGACCTGGGCCAGGAGGTGCCGGCCCAGCTGTTCACCGCCGTCGCCCGGGTGCTGGCCTTCGTCATGCACCTCTCGGCGCGCGGCGTGAGCGGCGGCATGCACCGGCCCGGCTTCGAGGCACCGGCCACCGAAGGGCTGCCCCGCGCCGGCCGGCGCCGCTGACGGCCGACCGGTCTCCCTGAGGCCCGCGGAGCGGTTGGGACGCACGGTGTGGCGGACCCGCCCAGCGGTACCGCCCGTTCCCCGGACTGCCGAGAAGGCGGTGGGGGGCGCACCGGCGCATTCCTCCGCCGCCGTAGCGCACCGCACAGGAACGAGGTCTCGTGGGAAAGCTGACGAAGGCCGCCGTCCCCATCGGGGTGGTCTCGATCGTCCTGATGCTCGTGGTGCCGCTGCCGGCCCCCGTGCTGGACCTGCTCCTGGCGCTGAACATCGTCGGGTCGCTGCTGATCCTGCTGGTGTCGATGAACATCAGGCGGCCGCTGGACTTCGCGATCTTCCCGTCACTGGTGCTGATCGCGACGCTGATGCGACTCGCGCTCAACGTCTCCTCGACCCGGCTGGTCCTCACCGACGGTTACGCCGGCAAGGTCATCGAGGCCTTCGGGCACTTCGTGATCGGCGGCTCGCTGATCGTCGGCCTGGTCATCTTCGTGATCCTCACGATCATCCAGTTCGTCGTCATCACCAACGGCGCCGGCCGCGTCGCCGAGGTCGGCGCCCGCTTCACCCTCGACGCGATGCCCGGCAAGCAGATGGCCATCGACGCCGACCTGAACGCCGGCCTGATCAACGAGAAGCAGGCCCGCAAGCGGCGCAGCGACGTCACCGCCGAGGCCGACTTCTACGGCTCGATGGACGGCGCCAGCAAGTTCGTCAAGGGCGACGCCATCGCCGCCATCATCGTCACGCTGATCAACCTGATCGGCGGCTTCGCGATCGGCGTGCTGCAGCGCGGCATGGCCCCGGGCGAGGCCGTCACCACCTACTCGCTGCTGTCGGTCGGCGACGGCCTGGTCTCCCAGATCCCGGCGCTGCTGATCTCCACCGCCACCGGCCTGATCGTCACCCGCTCGGCCTCCCAGGGCGACATGGGCTCGGACCTGATCAGCCAGCTCAGCCGCGCCAAGCAGCCGGTGCGCATCGCCGGCCTCGCCTCGCTGGCCCTGTGCCTGATCCCCGGCCTGCCCAAGCTGCCGTTCCTGCTGATCGGCGGCCTGGTCCTGTTCATCTCCACCCGGCTCACCGACCGGGTCGACGAGGACGACGACGAGGGCACGCCCGCGGACGCCGTCGCCGCCGAGCCGCAGCCCGACTCCCCCGAGGCGATCGCCGACCGGATGCGGGTGGACCCCCTGGAGCTGGAGGTCGCCTTCGACCTGGTCGAGCTGGTGGACACCGCCCGCGGGGGCGACCTCCTGGACCGCGTCAAGGCGCTGCGCCGCAAGGTCGCCATGGAGACCGGGCTGGTCATCCCGCTGGTCCGCACCCGGGACAACCTGGACCTGCCCGCCTCGCAGTACGTCATCTGGCTCAACGGCGTCCCCGCGGCCAAGGGCACGTCCCCGGCCGGCACGGTCCTCGCCATCGGTGACCACCTCGACGGGCTGCCGGGCAAGGCGACCCGGGAGCCGGTCTTCGGGCTGGCCGCCAAGTGGGTGCCCGCCGAGCTCCAGCGGCAGGCCGAGATGGCCGGCGCGACCGTCGTCGACCGCTCCTCGGTGATCACCACCCACCTGGCCGAGGTCGTCCGGCAGAACGCCTCGGCGCTGCTGGGCCGGGAGGACGTCAAGGTGCTGGTCGAGATGATCCGCCGCTCGCACCCGGCCGTCGCCGACGAGCTCACCCCGGCGCTGCTCAGCCTCGGCGAGGTGCAGCGGGTCCTGCAGGCCCTGCTGGACGAGGGGGTGTCGATCCGCGACCTGGTGCGCATCTTCGAGGCCCTGTCCCTGCGGGCCAAGGTCTCCACCGACCTCGACGGCCTGGTCGAGGCGGCCCGCACCGCCCTGGGCGCGGCCATCAGCCACCCGTACGTGACCGAGGAGGAGCGGCTGCACGTCATCACCCTCGAGCCGTCGTTCGAGCAGCGGCTCCTGGAGGCCGTGCGCCCCACCGAGGGCGGCCAGGTGCTCGCGCTGGACGGGCACACCGTCGACGTCCTGGTCCGCGGCTGCACCGAGCTCCTCGACGACGCCGAGCGCCTGAACCTCTCCCCCGTGCTCGTCTGCTCACCGCAGGTGCGAGCCGCACTGTCCCGCCTGGTCCGCCAGGTCCTGCCCCGCCTGTCGGTCATCTCGTACAACGAGGTGTCCCGCACGGCACAGATCGAGTCACTGGGAGTGGTGAGCGGTGCCGTCGCGATCCGTTGAGGCAGCCACGCGTGAGGAGGCCATCGCGGCCGCGCGTGCAGAGTTCGGGGCCTCGGCCCGAGTGGTCGGGGTGCGCCGCATCCGTTCCGGCGGCATGTTCGGCTTCTTCACCAACGAGCGGTTCATCGCCGAGGTCGAGGTGCCCACGGCCGGTTCGGCCACCGGGCCGAGCACCGGTTCGGCCGCCGTGCTGAAGGACCCGGCCGCCCCCGCACGGCCGGCTGCGCCGTCGATGGACGACCGGATGAAGGAGCTCGCCGACCTGCTGGGGGCAGCGGCCCAGGGCAGCCCGGCCGTGGACCTCTACGGCCGTTCCGGCTCGGTGCGGACCGCGCCCGAGACCACCGCAGCTGCGGCGCCGTCGGCCCAGCGGTCGACCCCCTCCTCGAGGGTCTCCCCCTCGGCCGCCCGGTCCACGGCGCGGCCGGCGCGTGCGGCGACCGCCGCCGCGACCCCGGCGGCGGCCAAACCGTTCACCCCCAGCAAGCACACGCTGATGCTCGCGCCGGAGGACCTGGCGCCGGGGCCCGCCCCGGCGCCCGTCGCCGAGCAGCCGTCGGGCCCCTCGCCGTTCGCCGCGGCGCTCACCCGGATGGTCGCCTCGAGCCCCGTGCAGGCAGCGGCCGACGCCGCTGTCGAGGACGCCGCCGTCGCGGCGGAGGCCGCACGGCTGGCCACGGCACGCATCGAGGCTGCTGCCGCCGAGGCCGCCCGGGTGCAGGCCGAGGCTGCGCGGGCCGAAGCAGCACGGATCGAGGCAGCGCGAGTCGAGGCAGCCCGCATCCAGGCCGAGGTCGAGGCCGCCCGCATCCAGGCCGAAGCCGAGGCTGCCGCCGAAGCCGCCCGCATCCAGGCCGAAGCCGACGCCGCCGCCGAAGCCGCCCGCATCCAGGCCGAAGCCGACGCCGCCGCCGAAGCCGCCCGCATCCAGGCCGAAGCCGCCGCCGCCGCCGAAGCCGCCCGCATCCAGGCCGAAGCCGACGCCGCCGCCGAAGCCGCCCGCATCCAGGCCGAAGCCGACGCCGCCGCCGAAGCCGCCCGCATCCAGGCCGAAGCTGCCGCCGCCGCCGAAGCCGCCCGCATCCAAGCCGAGGCTGCCGCCGCCGAGGCGGCCCGGGTCCAGGCTGCTGCCGAGGCCGTCGCGGCTTCGGAGGCCGCCCGCCTGCGGGCCGAGGCTGCTGCCGCTGTCGAGGCCGCCCGCCGTCAGGCCGAGGCCGAGGCCGAGGCCGCGGCCGCCACCGAGGCGGCCCGGCTCGACGTCGCCCGCGCGGAGCTCGCCCACCTCGAGGCGGCCACCCCGGCCCTGTCGATGGTCGAGTCCGTCCGGAGTGCGGACGAGGAGCTGGCCGACCTGCTCGAGGAGGTCCTGGCCGCCAACGGCTCCGGTCGCGGCCGGCACCGTTCTCCCGAGGCAGGTGCCGACCGGTCCGCCGCCGAGGCCGCCCAGGACGGTGACGCCGCACTCGCGGCCGCGTCGGCGATCGTCGAGGCCGCTGCCTCGCGCGGCTGGTCGGCCCCGGCACTGGCCGAGGACCGGGTGCGCGACGTCCCGCAGCCGTGGGCCTACCAGACCACCGCCGCCGAGCCCAACGCCTACGACACCGGCGCCTACCGGACCGACGCCCGCACCAGCTACGCCAGCGATGCCCGGGTCGCACAGCGGGCGGCGCAGTTCGCGGCCGCCCAGAACCTCGTCGTGGACGCCGTCGTCGTCGACGACTCCCCGGCCGAGGAGGTCCGCTTCATGGAGTCACCATCGACCGACCAGCGGGAGCGGTTCGCCGTCCCGGTGGCCATGTCGCCGGTCATGTCCCCGGTCATGGCGCCCGCCATGGCACGGACCGCGAGCGACCCGGCTCCGCTCCCGCTGGACGCCACCACCATCCTGCCGCCGCTGTCGCTGATGCCGCCGGCGCACTTCGGCGGTGGACAGCAGCCGCTGCTGACCTCCCGTCCCGGTGTCCCGCCGGTCCGCCGGTCGCGCCCGCCGGTGCCGGCGAGCACCCGCCCCGCGCTGTCCGGCCGTCCGCAGGCCTCGACCCACCCGACCGCCCTCCCGGTGGCGCCCCGTCCGGCCGCCGCGCTGCCGGCCGCCGACGAGCCCGGCGGCCGCCTCGCGACCGTGACCCGGCTGGTCCCCGCGCCGTCGTCGACGGCGCTGGCCCCCTACCCGATGAGCGGGCCGGAGGAGCTGGTCATCCGGCTGCTGACCCTCGGGCTGCCCGACTCGTTGCTGGGGCCGGACTTCACCAGTGACGCGGCCGCCCGCGGCGTGTACGCGGCGCTGACCCGGAGCCTGTCCGAGCGGTTGCCCGCAGCTCCGCCGGCGCCCACGGAGCCGGGCGACGTGCTGATGCTCGTCGGCCCCGGCGCCGAGACCTTCGCCGCCGCCCGGTCGCTGGCCTCCTCGCTGCGGCTGGAGCCCGAGGCCGTGCTGTGGGCCGCGTCGGGTGCGCTCGCCGGCCTGGCCCCGGAGGCCAGTCGGATCACCTCGCTGGAGACCGCCCTGGCACGCCGTCGGACCAGCGCCGCGACCGGCGCGGTCACCGTCGTCGCCGTGGACGCCCCGCTGCGCACGTCCGGCGGGCCGTGGATGGAGCACATGCTCTCGATCTGGTCGCCGTCGGCGGTCTGGGCGGTCATGGACGCCACCCGCAAGCCCGAGGACCTCGTCCCGTGGCTGGACGGGCTGCCCCGCCTGGACGCCGTCGTCGTCGAGGACACCGACTCGACCGCCGACCCGGCCGCCGTGCTGAACCACGTGCCGGTGCCCGTGGCCATGGTCGACGGCACCCGGGCCACCGCGCACCGCTGGGCCTCGCTGCTGTGTGAGCGGCTGGAGGAGATGGAGGCGTGATCAGCCCGTTCCGCTGGGACGTCGTGGTGACCGGCTTCGTGCTGGCCATCCCGGTGTTCCTGCTGGGACTGCGCGGTGACTTCACCGTGGACGACGTCACCACCCGCCTGCTGTGGTGCCTGGGCGCCGGCTGGGTCGCCGTCGGCCTGCTGCGCTGGGCCACCACCCCGCCGCCGCCGGCCCGCCGCGCCCGGCCGAGCCCGGCCCCGGCGGACGAGCCCGCCTCCACCTGACGGGCGGCACGCACTCCTGCGCAGTTGCGCTCGGATGTCCGCTGCTGCAACAGCGCTGAGGCGCGGCCTCCGGCGCGAGAGCGATGTGGACCTCGTCCACAGGTTGACCGCCGCCCCTCCCTGGAGCGGCGGGACCGGCCAGGCTGGCTGGATGACCGATCCGCTGCCCCCTGGGGTGTTGCTCCGCGCCTCGGCGGTGCGCCTGGGCTTCGATGACGGCGAGCTCGCGCGCCTGGTCCGCTCCAAGCAGCTCGACCGCCTGCAGCGCGGTGCGTACATCGACCCGCAGGCTGATCGAGCTGCTCGCGCCCGAGCGGTCATCGTCGCGACCGTGGCGGGGCTCAGACTGCCGGGAGCCGTCAGCCACGGGTCGGCGGCAGTCCTGCACGGACTGCCCACGTGGCGGGTCGGCTCGGCCCGCGTGCACGTCACCCGCGCTCCCCCCGCGTCCGGAGCCAGCAGCAGGCGGGTGCACCTGCACGTCGCCCGGCTGGGCGCCGAGGAGACCACCGTGGTGGACGGCGTGCTCACGACCGATGTCACCCGGACCGTCGTCGACCTCGCCCGGACGCTGACGTTCGAGTCGGCGGTCGTCACGGCCGACGCCGCGCTCGCACTCGGGTCCACCACGGCAGCGCAGCTCGACGACGCACTGCGACGAATGGGCGGCGCACCCGGGACCCGTCGGGCGGCTCGGGTCATCGCCTTCGCCGACCGGCGCAGCGAGAGCGTCGGTGAGAGCCGGAGCCGGGTGCTGATCCACCGCATCGGGCTGACCGCACCGGACCTGCAGGTCGAGGTGCGCCGGCCCGACGGGTCCTTGGTCGGACGCTGCGACTTCGGCTGGGACGCCCAGCGCACGCTCGGGGAGTTCGACGGCCGGGTCAAGTACGGGCGACTGCTCCGCCCCGGTGAGTCGGCCGGTGACGTCGTCTACCGGGAGAAGCTGCGGGAGGACGAGATGCGTGACCTCGGCCGGGAAGTGGTCCGGTGGACGTGGCCCGAACTGGAGGAGCCCGGCGTCGTGGCCGCGCGGCTACGGCGTGCGTTCACCCGGGGCAGCCACCGTCGGTGACCCGCTCTTGCGCAGTTCCCGGGGCTCTCTCGGTGGTGCAACAGCGCGGGAGCAGCGGGAGCGGCGCAAGAGCGGGGTCAGGCTCGGGTCAGAGGGGGAGGTCTTCCAGCATCTCCGTCACGAGGGCGGCGATCGGGGAGCGCTCCGAGCGGGTCAGGGTCACGTGGGCGAACAGCGGGTGCCCCTTGAGTCGGTCGATCACCGCGGTCACGCCGTCGTGCCGGCCGACCCGGAGGTTGTCCCGCTGCGCCACGTCGTGGGTGAGGACGACGCGGGAGTTGGTGCCCAGCCGGGAGAGCACGGTGAGCAGCACCCCGCGCTCCAGCGACTGCGCCTCGTCGACGATCACGAACGAGTCGTGCAGCGAGCGGCCGCGGATGTGGGTCAGCGGCAGCACCTCGATCAGCCCGCGGGCCACGATCTCCTCGACGACGTCGCCGGAGACCAGGGCGCCCAGGGTGTCGAACACCGCCTGGGCCCAGGGCGCCATCTTCTCGTTCTCGCTGCCCGGCAGGTAGCCGAGCTCCTGCCCGCCGACGGCGTACAGCGGCCGGAAGATCACCACCTTCTTGTGGGCCCGCCGCTCCATCACCGACTCCAGCCCCGCGCACAGCGCCAGCGCCGACTTGCCGGTGCCGGCCCGGCCGCCCATCGAGACGATGCCGATCTCCGGGTCGAGCAGCAGGTCCAGGGCGACCCGCTGCTCGGCGGAGCGCCCGTGCAGGCCGAAGGCGTCCCGGTCGCCGCGGACCAGCCGCACCTGCTTGTCCGGGGTCACCCGGCCCAGCGCGGACCCGCGGCCGGAGAGCATGACCAGCCCGGTGTGGGTCGGCAGCTCCGCGGCAGCCGGCAGGTAGACCGTGCCGGCGTCGTAGAGCGCCTGGACGTCGGACTCCTCGACCGCCAGCTCGGCCATCCCGGTCCAGCCGGTGTCGACCGCCCCCAGCCCGCGGTACTCCTCGGTGTCCAGCCCCACCGCGGCGGCCTTGACCCGGAGCGGCACGTCCTTCGTCACCAGGCAGACGTCCCGGCCCTCGCTGCGCAGGTTGAGCGCGACGACCATGATCCGGCTGTCGTTGCTGTCGTTGCGGAACCCGGGCGGCAGCACCGACGGGTCGCTGTGGTTCAGCTCGACGTGCAGCGAACCGCCCTGGTCGCCGACCGGCAGCGGGGCGTCCAGCCGGCCGTGCTGCACCCGCAGGTCGTCGAGCATCCGCAGGGTCTGTCGGGCGAACCAGCCGAGGTCGGGGTGGTCGCGCTTGTCCTCGAGCTCACCGATCACGACGAGCGGGACGACGACGTCGTGCTCGTCGAAGCGCAGCAGCGCGCCCGGGTCGGAGAGGAGCACGGAGGTGTCGAGGACGTAGGTGCGGCGAGTGGTCACGAGTCGGCTCCCGTGGAGCGGCACCCTGATGACAAGGCGCGCCCCGGCTCGAAGGTGGCCGGGCCCCGGCGCTGGGGCCAGGACGCGGCCCCTCTGGTGGATGAACTGCCTCGCACCAACCGGGCCTCCCGTGGAGGGCGAGGTGAGCTCGTCCTCCACCGCCGACGCTAGGCCCCGGTACTGACGAAAGCACCCCTCCGACACGCGATCGGGTGATGCGTGGTGCGCCGTTCGTCAGCTGGACTCCTGCCGGAAACGTCGGACGCCGAACCACCAGCCCGCCACGCCCATCGCGATGGTGAGCGCAGCACCCCACCACGCGGTGCTGCTGCCGTAGTCGCCGTCGAAGAAGGCACGGGTGCCCTCGACCACGTGCTTGAGCGGGTTGACGTCGCTGATCGCCTGCAGCCAGCCGGGGGCCAGCGACATCGGCAGCAGGATGCCCGA
>NZ_JAAKGN010000099.1:0-17667 GCF_011039295.1 Modestobacter sp. KNN46-3
CCGTGCCCGAACCCCGCGTCGCCATGCTCCCCGAGGTCGCTGCTCAGCGGCGGGTGCTCGCCGACCTGCTCGACACCCTCCACGACCACGAGTGGACGACGCCCTCGCTCTGCCAGGGCTGGACGGTGCACGACGTGCTGGCCCACCTGACCCTCTCCACCCGGCAGTCCACCGCCGGCATGGTGCTGCGCATCCTGCGGGCCCGCGGCGACTTCGACCGGGCCGAGGCCCGCGCCGCCCGGGAACGCGCCGCTGCACACCCGCCGACCGTGCTCACCGCGCAGTTGCGCGAGACCGCGGCCCTCGACCGCCGGGTCGGGGTGTCCAGCCGCTGGGACCCGCTGGTCGACGTCCTCGTGCACAGCCAGGACATCGCCCGCCCACTCGGCCGTCGGCTGCCGACGCCACCCGACCTCGCCGTCCCGGCGCTTGAGCACGTCTGGTCCAACGTCTTCTACGGCCGCCCGGCCCGGCGGATGAGCGGGCTCCGCCTCGTGGCCACCGACACCGCCTGGGTGGGAGGCGACGGACCCGAGGTGTGCGGCACCGCCGGCGACCTCCTGCTGCTGGCCACCGGGCGACCGGTCTCGGCGTCCGGGGTCACCGGGCCGGGGGTCGGGGAGGCCGCTGCCCGGCTCCGCTCCTGACCTGCAGCCGCAGGCCGATACGGTGTGCGCCGTGCAGCTGACCGTCGTCGACCACCCGATCGCCCGCGCCCGACTGTCGCGGATGCGCGACGAGCGCACCGACAACGCCGCCTTCCGGGCCGCGCTGCGGGAGCTCACCCAGATCCTGGTCTACGAGGCCAGCCGCGACCTCGCCGTCGCCGAGGAGCCGATCACCACCCCGGTCACCGACACCACCGGCTACCGGCTGGCCGCACCGCCGCTGATCGTGCCGGTGCTGCGCGCGGGCCTCGGCATGGCCGACACCGCGCACGGGATGCTGCCGGAGTCGCAGATGGGCTTCGTCGGGCTGGCCCGCAACGAGGTGACCTTCCAGCCGGAGGCCTACATGGCCTCGCTGCCCGAGTCGCTCGTCGGCCGCCAGGTCTTCGTGCTCGACCCGATGCTGGCCACCGGCGGCTCGCTGGTGCACTGCTGCTCGCTGCTCACCGACCGCGGCTGCTCCGACATCACCGTGCTCTGCGCGCTGGCCGCCCCCGAGGGGCTGGAGCGGCTGGAGGCCAGCGGCCTGCCGCTGCGCGTCTTCACCGCCAGCGTCGACGAGCGGCTCAACGAGAACGCCTACATCGTCCCCGGCCTGGGTGACGCCGGGGACCGCCAGTTCGGCGCGGTCTGAGCATGCGGTTCGGCGTGCTCGGCACCGGCTTCTGGGCGACCGAGGTGCACGCCACCTCGCTGGCCGGGCACCCGGACGCCGAGCTGGTCGGCGTGTGGGGCCGGGACCTGGCCAAGGCGAAGGCGGCCGGGGCGCAGTTCGAGGTCCCCGGCACCGACGACCTCGACGCCCTGCTCGCCGACGTCGACGCGGTCAGCTTCGCGCTGCCGCCGGACGTGCAGGCGCCGCTCGCCGAGCGCGTGGCGGCCGCGGGCAAGCACCTGCTGCTGGAGAAGCCGGTGGCGCTGTCGGTCGCTGCAGCCGACCGGGTGGTCGCCGCGGTCGAGGACGCCGGGGTCGCCTCGGTGGTCTTCTTCACCAACCGTTTCCGGACGGCGACCTCCACCTGGCTCGAGCAGGCATCGCGCATCGCCCTGGCCGGCGGGGCGGTCACCTGGCTGGGCCGGCTGGCGGGTTCGCCGTTCGAGACGCCGTGGCGGCTGGAGCACGGCGCGCTGTGGGACGTCGGACCGCACGCGCTCTCCCTCCTGGTCCCGGCGCTCGGGCCGGTGAGCGCAGTGCAGGCCGGCGCCGGGCAGGGCGACACGGTCCACCTGGTGCTCATCCACCCCGAGGGCCGCGCGAGCACGGTGACCGTCTCGGCGACCGTGGCCGAGCTGGCCACCGGCATCGACATCTGGGTGCACGGGGACGCCGGCCGGCTGGTGCTGCTGCCCGAGTCCGGTACCGCGGTCGAGGCCCACGCGGTCGCCGTCGACGAGCTGCAGGCCGCTGCGCTGACCGGCGGGGCGCACCCGTGCGACGTCACCTTCGGGCGAGACGTCGTCCGGGTGCTGGAGGCGGCGCAACGGTCGTTGGCGACCGGCTGCCGGGAGAGCGTCGGGGGATGAGCGGGAACGACGGACGTGGGGGCCTGCTCGGCTGGTACGTGCCCACCGGGCGGATCCGGCGCAGCGACTGGTGGCTGCGGTACGTGCTGCTCATCGGCCTGTTCGGGCTGATGGCCTCGGTGGTGGACGCGCAGTGGTTCCCGGACAGCTGGCCCAGGTTCGAGGACCGGGAGGGCGTCGTCGACGTGGCCGACGTCCTCTGGTTCTTCCCCACCGAGGGCGGGCCGGTGACCGCGCTCGTCGCCCTCGCGCTCGCCGTGCCGAACGTCGCGGCCACCGTGACCCGGCTGCACGACCGCGACCACTCGGCCTGGTGGCTGCTCTGGGCGATCGTCCCGGTGTTCGGGTGGCTGGTGCTGTTCATCACGTGTGGCTTCCTCGGGACGCAGCCGCAGCCGAACCGGTACGGGCCACCTCCTCGCTGACCGGCGCTCGGCGAGGCAGACTGGACCCGTGGACTTCTGGCAGTGGTACGTGCGCCGGGGGCGCATCGACCGGAGCACCTGGTGGCTGCAGTACGCCCTGCCCATCGGGGTGCTCAGCGTGCTGGCCCTGATGGCCGACGTGGCCCTCGGCAACAGCTCGCTGGAGAGCATCGCGACGGGTGAGACCGGCTACGGGCCGATCGTGACGACGATCGGGCTGCTCGCTGCGCCTGCGTCGATCTCCAGTGGCGCCACCCGGCTGCACGACCGCGGCATGTCCGCGTGGTGGCTGCTGATCGGGTTGGTGCCGCTGTTCGGCCAGGTGGCGCTGCTGGTGATCACCGGCTTCCTCCGCGGCGACGGCGGCCCCAACCGGTACGGCCCGCCGCCGTCCGCTGCTCCGACCGTCGGCCAGCAGCCGCAGCCGGAGCCGGCACCCGAGCCGGAACGGCCGCCCTACTGGGGCTGACGCCGAGCGGTCACAACCCGAGGGCGGTGGCCATCTCCTCCCGCAGCCGGTCCAGCTGGTCCGTCCCCTGGCTGCGGGCCGCCGGCAGTCCGGCGGCGTCGGGCACCGGGACGACGGTCTCCAGGTAGGCCTTGAGCTTCGGCTCGGTGCCACTGGGCCGCACGATCACCCGCACGCCCTCGCCGGTCAGCCGGACCGCGTCCAGCGGGGGATCGGCGTGCTGCAGGTCGACCACCTCGACCTGCCGGCCGAGCAGCTGGGCCGGCGGCTGGGCGCGCAGCCGGGTCATCGCGCCGGAGATCAGCGTCAGGTCCTCGACCCGCACCGAGTACTGGCCGGTGGCGTACAGGCCGTGCTCGACCGCCAGCTCGTCGAGCCGGTCGGTCAGCGTGCGGCCGTCGACGGCGAGCTCGGCGGCCAGCAGCGCCACCGCCAGGGCGGCGGAGACGCCGTCCTTGTCGTGCGCGACCGAGGGTGACACCGCGTAGCCCAGCGCCTCCTCGTAGCCGAAGACCAGCGGCGCCGCCGCCGACCCGGCCCGGATGATCCACTTGAAGCCGGTCGGCGTCTGCTCGAACGGCGCACCGTGCGCTCCGGCGATCGTGCCCAGCAGTGAGCCGCTGACCAGCGAGTTCGCGTAGGTGCCGCGCACGCCCCGGCGGAGCAGCCAGTCGCCCAGCAGCACCCCCACCTCGTCGCCGGTCAGCTGCCGCCCACCGACCACCACCGAGCAGCGGTCGGCGTCCGGGTCCTCGGCGATCGCGACGTCGGCGCCGGTGCGGTCGGCCAGCGCGGTCAGCAGGTCGACCGCACCCGGCTCCTCCGGGTTGGGGAAGGCGACCGTCGGGAACGCCGGGTCGGGCCGGTCCTGCTCCGCGACGCAGTGCAGCGCGGCGAAGCCGCCGGCCTCGAACACCCGCTGGGTGGTCGCCGAACCCACGCCGTGCATCGCGGTGTAGGCCACCACGAGACGTCGGCGGGCCGTGGCGTCCACCCGGCCGGGCTCCAGGGCGCGCACCACCGCGGCGACGTAATCGGCCTCGACGTCGTCGCCGAGGGTGGTCCAGTCGTCCCCGAGCGGGATGTCGCGGGCCGGGCCGATGGCCGCGATCGCGGCCTCGATCTCCCGGTCGGCCGGCGGCACCAGCTGGGCACCGTCGGCGAGGTAGACCTTGTAGCCGTTGTCCTGCGGCGGGTTGTGGCTGGCGGTGACCATCACCCCGGCGACCGCGCCCAGGTGCCGGACGGCGTAGGACAGCACCGGCGTGGGCAGTGGGCGGGGCAGCACCGAGACGGCGAACCCGGCGCCGGTGAGGACGGCGGCGGAGACGTGCGCGAACTCGTCGGAGCGGTGCCGGGCGTCGTAGCCGATGACCACGCCGCGCCCACCCTGGCCGGTGTCGGTGAGGTACCGGGCCAGCCCGGCGGCGGCGCGGCTGACCACGGCGGCGTTCATCCCGGCCGGGCCGGCGCGCAGCGGGCCGCGGAGCCCGGCGGTGCCGAAGGTCAGCGGCCCGGTGAACCGGCGCTGCAGCTCGGTCGCGTCACCTGCGTCGACCAGGGCCTCGATCTCCGCGCGGTCACCGGCGTGCGGGTCGGCGGCGGCCCAGGCGCGGGCGGTGGCCAGCAGGTCGGTCATCGCGGGCCCCCGCTCGGCTGGACCGGCCCCTGCGCTGCCTCGACCACGTCGACGTCCACACCGGGCAGCGTGTACTCCCCGCCCACCCGGGCGTGCACCGGGTCGGCCGGGTCCGCCTCGCCCTGGGCGGCGATCAGCTCGGCGGCGTACGCCTCCGCGTCGTCGGCCGGCTCGTAGCCCAGCGCACGGGCGGCGGTGAGGTCCCACCAGCCGCGGGTGTTCGCCGAGACGCCCCAGACCACCCGGAAGCCGGGGGAGGGCGCGCGCAGCGCCGCGTCGACCAGCCGCACGGTGTCGCCGGGGGAGAGCCAGGTGGCCAGCTGACGGACCGTGGTCGGCCGGGGGAAGGCGCTGCCGATCCGCAGGCAGACGACGTCCAGGCCGTACCGGTCGGCGTACAGCGAGCCGAGCGCCTCCATGGTCACCTTGGCCACCCCGTAGTAGGTGTCCGGGCGCGGGGGAGCGTCGGCCTCGGTGAGCAGGCCGGACTCCGGCCGGGGGGTGAAGCCGCTGGCGTGGTTGCTGCTGGCCAGCACCACGCGGCGGACGCCGGCCTTCCGGGCGGCCTCCAGCGCGGTGCGGGTGGTCTCGATGTGCGAGCGGACGATCGCCGGCCAGGTCGCCTCGCCGAGGATGCCGGCCAGGTGGACCACGGCGGCCGCGCCCTGCGCCGCCCCGGTCACCGCGGGCAGGTCGGCGGCATCGGCCACCAGGTGCTCCTCGCCCGGGCGGGGGTCCTCGATCGGCACCACGTCCAGGCTGCGCAGCGCCCAGCCGCGCTCCGGCAGCCCGCCGCGCAGCGCCGTCCCGAGCCCGCCGGCGGCGCCGGTGACCAGGACCGGCCCGGTCACGGTGCTCGACGGTTTGCCCCCGCGGGCCGCTCCGCTCCTCGCTCGTTCCTCGCTGCGATGCTCACGGCCCTCTCCGCTCACGGCATCCGCCCGATCAGCTCCACCAGGAAGGCGCCCAGCCGGCCGGCCGCGGCCTTGCCCGCCTCCAGCACCTCGAGGTGGTCCAGGGTTTCGCCGGTGATGCCGGCGGCGGCGTTGGTGACCATCGACAGGCCGAACACCTCCAACCCGGCCGCCCGGGCGGCGATCGCCTCCAGCGCGGTGGACATGCCGACCAGGTCCGCGCCCAGCGTGGTGAGCATCCGGATCTCGGCCGGGGTCTCGAAGTGCGGGCCGGGCAGCGCCGCGTAGACGCCCTCGGTCAGCGACGGGTCGATCTCCTTGGCCAGGGTGCGCAGCCGGGCGGAGTACAGGTCGGTGAGGTCGACGAAGGTGGCGCCCACCAGCGGCGATCGGGCGGTCATGTTCAGGTGGTCGCTGATCAGCACCGCCTGCCCGACCCGGTGGTCGGGGGCCAGGCCGCCGGCGGCGTTGGTGAGGACGACGGTCCGCACCCCGGCCGCGGCGGCGGTGCGGATGCCGTGCACCACCGGCTCGACCCCGCGGCCCTCGTAGAGGTGCGTGCGGCCGAGGAAGAGCAGCACCTTGCGCGCGCCGACCTGCACCGAGCGGATCTCCCCGCCGTGCCCGGTGACGGTCGGGGCGGCGAACCCGGGCAGGTCGCCGATGGCCACGCTGGCCAGCGTCTCGCCGAAGGCGTCGGCGGCCGGGGCCCAGCCCGAGCCCATCACCACGGCGACGTCGTGGCCCTCGCCCAGGGTGGTGGTCAGCTGCTCGGCCGCCTGGGCGGCGAGGGCGGCGGGATCGGCAGGGTGCGCGGGGGTCGGCTGGCTCACCCCGTGAGCATAGGAAGGGCGGGCGGGTCGCTCATCGTCCGGCGGGGGGCCGCCGCCCTCTCTAGACTCGCGGGGTGCAGATCCCCTTCCACTCGTCCGAGCGCGCCAGCCTGGGAGTGGAGTGGGAGCTGCAGCTCATCGACCCCCAGACCCGCGAGCTGACCTCCGGCGCCACCGAGATCCTCGCCGAGCTCACCCCCGACGGCCTCGACGAGCACCCCAAGGCCAAGCACGAGCTGCTGCAGTCGACGATCGAGATCATCACCGGGATCTGCAGCACCGTCGCCGAGGCGAAGGCCGACCTGGCCGGCACCCTGGCCGAGGTGGTCGCCGCCGCCGAGCGGCGCGGCCTGGGCGTGATGTGCGCCGGCAGCCACCCGTTCACCCGGTGGGACAGCCAGGAGATCTCGCCGAAGGAGCGCTACGCGGAGCTCGTCGAGCGGATGCAGTGGCCGGCCCGGCGGCTGCAGATCTTTGGGGTGCACGTGCACGTCGGCGTCCGCTCGCCCGACAAGATCATCCCGATCGTGAACGCGCTCACGCAGTACGTGCCGCACTTCCTGGCGCTGTCGGCGTCCTCGCCCTACTGGTCCGGCTGCGACACCGGGCTGGCGTCGGCCCGCACCAAGGTGTTCGAGGCGATGCCGACCGCCGGGCTGCCCTACCAGCTGGCCGACTGGGGCGAGTTCGAGGAGTACATGGGCACGCTGATCGACGCGGGCGCCATCGAGAGCGTCCGCGAGGTGTGGTGGGACATCCGCCCGCACCCGGACTTCGGCACCGTCGAGCTCCGGATCTGCGACGGCCTGCCCACCCTCGACGAGATCGGTGCCGTCGCCGCGCTCGCCCAGTGCCTGGTCGAGCAGTTCGACACCCAGCTCGACCGTGGCTACACCCTGCCCTCGCCGGCGGACTGGGTCGTGCGGGAGAACAAGTGGCGGGCGGTGCGCTACGGGCTGGACGCCGAGATCGTCGTCGACGAGCAGTGCACCGTGCGCCCGGTGCGCGAGGCGATCGCCGACGTGGTCGAGGAGCTGCTGCCGACCGCCCGCAAGCTCGGCTGCGAGGACGAGCTCCTCGACGTCCGGCGGGTGCTGGACGCCGGCGCCTCCTACCAGCGCCAGCGCGCCGTGGCCGCCGCGCACGACGGTGAGCTCCCGCCGGTGGTCGACAGCCTGCTCGCCGAGCTCCGCGACGGGCTGCCGACGACGGGGACGGCGTGAGCGGCGGGGAGACGACCAGCGCGGTGGAGCTCCACGGCCAGACCGTCGACGCCTGGTCGGAGGCACACCAGGACGAGCTGGTCGCCGTCCGGCGGCACCTGCACGCCCACCCCGAGCTGGGCTTCGTCGAGCACGAGACCACCGCCTTCCTGGAGCAGCGGCTCACCGCGGCGGGCCTCGCGCCCCGCCGGCTGAAGTCCGGCACCGGGCTGGTCTGTGACGTCGGGGGCGACCCGGACGCCGGGCCGGTCGTCGTGCTGCGCGCCGACATCGACGCGCTGCCGCTGGCCGACCTCAAGGACGTCCCGTACGCCTCCACCCGCGAGGGGCTCTGCCACGCCTGCGGCCACGACGTGCACACCACCGTGCTGCTCGGGGTCGCGCTGGCGCTGGCCTCGCTGGACGAGCTGCCCGGCACCGTCCGGTGCGTCTTCCAGCCCGCCGAGGAGCAAGTGCCCGGTGGGGGGCTGGAGGTCCTCGACGAAGGCGTGCTGGCCGGTGCGACCCGCGCGTTCGCACTGCACTGCGACCCCTCGCTGACGGCCGGGTCGGTCGGGCTGCGCACCGGCGCGATCACCGCGGCCTGTGACCGGGTGGAGGTGACGCTCACCGGTCCGGGTGGGCACACCGCCCGGCCGCAGCTGACCGTCGACCTGGTGCACGCGATGGGCCAGGTGGTCACCGAGGTGCCCGGGCTGCTGTCCCGGCTGGTCGACCCGCGGGCCGGCGTGTCGTTGGTGTGGGGTGCGATCAGCGCGGGGGTGGCGGCCAACACCATCCCGGAGACCGGCCAGCTGCGCGGCACGCTGCGGGTGCTCGACCGCGCGGTGTGGAGCGAGGCCGAGGAGCTCGTGCGCCGGCTGGTCACCGACGTCGCGACCGCCTCGGGAGCCCGGGTGTCGATCGACTACGTGCGCGGGGTGCCGCCGGTGGTCAACGACCCGCGCAGCGTGGCCCTGCTCCGCTCCGCCGCGCTGGAGACGGTGGGCAGCGAGGGCGTGGCGCTGTCCCCGCAGAGCATGGGCGGGGAGGACTTCGGCTGGTTCGCCGAGGTGCTGCCGATCGCGCTCGCCCGGCTGGGCACGCACGGCAGCGGCGAGACGTTGGACCTGCACCGCGGCACCTTCGACGTCGACGAGCGGGCGATCGGGGTGGGGGTGCGGTTGCTGGCCCGCACGGCGCTGCACGCGCTGGCGGCCGATGCCGTACCCGCTGGTACACCCGTCGGCCCGGCCCTGTAGACCTCTTCCGACGCACTTCCCTCAGGCACCTGAGAGGCGGGGACCCGACGATGAGCTCCACCGACCAGCGCCCCACGGGCCCGCCGGCCGAGCCGGCCGCGCCCGAGCTGCTGACCCTGGCCGGGGAGTTCCCCGCGGCCAGCCGGGACCAGTGGCGCGACCTGGTGGCCGGGGTGCTGCGCAAGGCCGGCCGGGACGAACTGCCCGAGCCGGTGGAGGACGCGCTGGCGCGCACCGTCGCCACCGGGGTGACCGTCGCCCCGCTCTACACCGCCGAGGACGCCGGGGACCTGCCCGCGCTGGCCGGCGTACCGGGGCTCCCGCCGTTCGTCCGCGGGTCCCGGGCCGGTGCCGCCGGGGTGACCGCGGCCGGGGGCGCCGACCCCGACGTCCCGGCCGGCTGGGACGTGCGGCAGCGGCACGCCGACCCCGACGTGGCGCGCACCCGGGACGCGATCGCCGCCGACCTGGAGAACGGCGTCTCCTCGCTGTGGCTGGTGGTCGGCGACGGTGCGGTGCCGGCCGACGCGCTGGGCGAGGTGCTGGCCGACGTCCTGCTGGACCTGGCACCGGTGACCCTGCAGGGCGGGGTGCCGGCGGCGGAGGCGTTCCTCGCGCTGGTCGAGGGGCGCACCGACCTGGCGCCCGGCGGCTGCCTGGGGCTTGACCCGCTGGGCGTGCAGGCCGCGACGGGCGAGCAGCAGGACCTCACCGGCCTGGCCGACCTGGCCCGCCGCGCCCCCGCGGGCTGGCGCACCGTCGTCGTCGACGGCACGGTGTTCGCCGACGCCGGGGGCTCGGTGGTGGAGGAGCTCGGGTGTGCGGTCGCCGCCGGGGTGGCCTACCTGCGGGCGCTCACCGAGGGCGGGCTGGACGTCGGCGATGCCTTCGGGCAGTTGGAGTTCCGGCTGTCGGCGAGCGCCGACCAGTTCACCGCCATCGCCGCGCTGCGGGCGGCGCGCCGGCTGTGGGACCGGGTCGGGGAGGCCAGCGGCGTGCCGGCCGAGGCGCGCGCGATGCGCCAGCACGCGGTCACCTCGAACGTGATGGTCACCCGGCACGACCCGTGGGTGAACATGCTGCGCACCACGGTCGCCTGCTTCGCCGCCGGTGTCGGCGGTGCCGACGTGGTGACGGTGCAGCCCTTCGATGCCGCGCTCGGGCTGCCCGACGCCTTCGCCCGGCGGATCGCCCGCAACACCCAGAGCCTGCTGGTGGAGGAGGCGCACCTCGCCCGGGTGCTCGACCCGGCCGGCGGCTCCTGGTACGTCGAGTCGCTCACCGAGTCCCTCGCCCAGGCCGCCTGGTCCTGGTTCACCGAGGTCGAGCGGGCCGGCGGGCTGGCCGCGGCGCTCTCCTCCGGGCTGGTCGCCGACCGCATCGGCGCTGCCTGGGCGGAGCGGCAGGAGCGGGTGGCGCACCGCACCGACGCGATCACCGGCGTCACCGAGTTCCCGAACCCGACCGAGGTGCTGCCCAGCCGCCGTCCGGCCGCCGAGGCGCTGCCGCCCGCCCCGGGCGGGCTGCCGCGGGTGCGGGCCGCGCAGGCGTTCGAGCAGCTGCGCGACCGGGTCGAGTCCGTCGATCCCCGCCCGCGGGTGCACCTGGCCACGATCGGGCCGGTCGCCCGGCACACCGCCCGGGCCACGTTCGCGGCCAACCTGTTCGGTGCCGGGGGG
Organism: Modestobacter sp. KNN46-3; assembly: GCF_011039295.1. Classification (NCBI taxonomy): domain Bacteria; kingdom Bacillati; phylum Actinomycetota; class Actinomycetes; order Geodermatophilales; family Geodermatophilaceae; genus Modestobacter; species Modestobacter sp. KNN46-3. The sequence goes on from NZ_JAAKGN010000099.1 coordinate 10,616, forward strand.
CTGGCGGCGCCGACCGGGGACGGGGTGGACGGCCTCGCCGGGACGACGGTGGCCTGCATCTGCGGCACCGACCGGGACTACGCCGACTCCGCCGCCTCGCTCGCCGCAGAGCTGCGGGCCGCCGGCGCCGCCCAGGTCTGGCTGGCCGGGCCGCCGTCCCTGGCGGTGGACGGGGTCGACGGCTACGTGCACGCCGGGTGCGACGCCCTGGAGGTCCTGACGACGGTCCTCGCCGACCTCCTCCCCGACCACCAAGATGGCCATTTCGGTGGTCCTGACCAGGAGGTGTCGGCATGAGCGCGATCCCCGACTTCGGCGACCTGGAGCTGGGCCGCCGCGAGCCGACGGCGACGCCGGACGACTGGGCGAAGGCCTACGCCGACGCCACCGGCCGGGACGTCGGCGAGGCGACCTGGCAGACGCCGGAGGGGATCGCCGTCCCGCCGCTGTTCACCGCCGCCGACCTGGCCGACGTCGACTTCCTGGACACCCTCCCGGGCATCGCGCCCTACCTGCGCGGGCCCTACCCGACGATGTACACGACCCAGCCGTGGACGGTGCGGCAGTACGCCGGGTTCTCCACGGCGTCGGCGTCCAACGCCTTCTACCGGCGCAACCTGGCCGCCGGGCAGAAGGGCCTGTCGGTCGCCTTCGACCTGCCCACCCACCGGGGTTACGACTCCGACCACCCGCGCGTGGTCGGCGACGTGGGGATGGCGGGGGTGGCGATCGACTCGATCCTGGACATGCGGCAGCTGTTCGACGGCATCCCGCTGGACCGGATGAGCGTGTCGATGACGATGAACGGCGCCGTGCTGCCGGTGCTGGCGCTCTACGTGGTGGCGGCGGAGGAGCAGGGGGTGAGCCCGGACCAGCTCACGGGGACGATCCAGAACGACATCCTCAAGGAGTTCATGGTCCGCAACACCTACATCTACCCGCCGAAGCCCTCGATGCAGATCATCAGCGACATCTTCAGCTTCACCTCCACCCAGATGCCGCGGTTCAACTCGATCTCCATCTCCGGCTACCACATCCAGGAGGCCGGGGCGACGGCCGATCTGGAGCTGGCCTACACCCTCGCCGACGGGGTGGAGTACCTGCAGGCGGGCAAGGCAGCGGGCCTGGACGTCGACGTGTTCGCGCCCCGGCTGAGCTTCTTCTGGGGCATCGGCATGAACTTCTTCATGGAGGTCGCCAAGCTGCGGGCCGGCCGGCTGCTGTGGGCGAAGCTGGTGAAGGAAGCGGGGGCGACCAAGGAGAAGTCGATGTCGCTGCGCACCCACTGCCAGACCTCGGGCTGGTCGCTGACCGCGCAGGACGTCTACAACAATGTCGTCCGCACCTGCCTGGAGGCGATGGCCGCCACGCAGGGGCACACCCAGTCGCTGCACACCAACGCCCTGGACGAGGCGCTCGCGCTGCCGACGGACTTCTCCGCCCGGATCGCCCGCAACACCCAGCTGCTGCTGCAGCAGGAGTCGGGGACGACGCGGGTCATCGACCCGTGGGGTGGGTCGGCGTACGTGGAGAAGCTGACCTACGACCTGGCCCGCCGGGCGTGGGCGCACATCCAGGAGGTCGCCGAGCACGGGGGCATGGCGCAGGCGATCGACGACGGCATCCCGAAGTTGCGGATCGAGGAGGCCGCGGCCCGCACCCAGGCCCGGATCGACTCCGGCCGCCAGCCGGTGATCGGGGTGAACAAGTACCGGGTCGAGTCCGACGAGGCGGTCGACGTGCTCCGGGTCGACAACGCCGACGTGCTGGCCCAGCAGAAGGCGAAGCTGGCCGAGTTGCGCGCCTCCCGGGACGGGGCCGCGGTGACCGAGGCGCTGGGCCGGCTGACCGATGCCGCCCGCGCCGCGGCCGACGGTCGGCGCGGCAGCGACCTGGACGCCAACCTGCTGAAGCTGGCCGTCGACGCCGCACGGGCGAAGGCGACGGTGGGGGAGATCTCCGACGCGCTGGAGGCGGTCTACGGGCGGCACTCCGGCCAGGTGCGCACCATCTCCGGGGTGTACCGAGACGAGGCAGGAGGGTCCGGCCCGGTGGAGGAGACCCGTGCGCTGGCGTCGGCGTTCGCCGAGGCCGAGGGGCGCCGGCCGCGGATCCTGGTGGCGAAGATGGGCCAGGACGGGCACGACCGCGGGCAGAAGGTGATCGCCACCGCCTTCGCCGACCTCGGGTTCGACGTCGACGTCGGCCCGCTGTTCCAGACGCCGGAGGAGGTCGCCCGGCAGGCCGTCGAGGCCGACGTGCACGTGGTCGGCGTCTCCTCGCTCGCCGCCGGCCACCTCACGCTGGTGCCCGCGCTGCGCGACGCCCTCGCCGAGCTCGGGGCCGACGACGTCCTGGTCGTGGTGGGCGGGGTGATCCCGCCGGACGACGTCCCGACCCTGAAGGAGATGGGCGCGGCCGCCGTCTTCCCGCCCGGCACGGTGATCGCCGACGCTGCACAGGACCTGCTCCGCACCCTCTCCACCCGGCTCGGCCACTCGTGACGGAGGGCCAAAGTCGCGACTTTGGCCCCTCGGTCGGCCGGTCCGTCGACGTCCCCGGGTTGACCGAGGGGGTGCTCGCCGGGGACCGGCGGGCGATGGCGCGGGCGATCACGCTGGTCGAGTCGCGCCGCGCCGACCACAGGGAGGCCGCCCAGGAGCTGCTGGTGCACCTGCTGCCGCACGCCGGGAACGCCCGGCGGGTGGGGATCAGCGGGGTCCCCGGGGTCGGGAAGTCGACGTTCATCGACTCCCTCGGCGTCGACCTCACCGCGGCCGGGTCGAAGGTGGCGGTGCTCGCCGTCGACCCGTCGTCGGCCCGGTCCGGTGGCTCGATCCTGGGCGACAAGACCCGGATGGCCCGCCTCGCCGTCGACCCGAACGCGTTCATCCGGCCCGCGCCCACCGCCGGCACGCTCGGTGGCGTCGCACAGGCGACCCGGGAGTCGATGGTCGTGGTCGAGGCGGCCGGTCACGACGTCGTCCTGGTGGAGACCGTCGGCGTCGGCCAGTCGGAGGTCGCCGTCGCGGAGATGGTCGACTCCTTCCTCTTCCTCACCCTGGCCCGCACCGGTGACCAGCTGCAGGGGATCAAGCGCGGCATCCTGGAGATCGCCGACGTCATCGCGGTCAACAAGGCCGACGGCCCCGGGGAGGTCGACGCCCGCCGCGCCGCCCGCGAGCTGGCCGGGGCCATGCGGATGCTGCGCGGCGAAGCCGTCCCCGTGCTCACCTGTGCGGGGCTCAGCGGCGCGGGGCTGGCCGAGGTCTGGGCCGCGGTGGTCCAGCACCAGGACCGGATGCGGGCCGCGGGGCAGCTCGACGAGCGGCGCCGGACGCAGCAGGTGCGCTGGACCTGGCAGCTGGTCCGCGACGGGCTGGAGCACCAGCTGCGCGAGCACCCCGCGGTGCGGTCGGCGGCGCCGGAGCTGGAGACGGCGGTGCTGGCCGGCGAGCTCACCCCGGCGCTGGCCGCGCGCCGGCTGCTGGACGCCTTCGGGACCTCCCCGGCGTGACCCTCAGCTCCGGAAGACGACGGTCCGCAGCATCACGAAGTTGACCGCCGTGCCGAACCCCTGGGAGATCGCCCAGGCCAGCGTGATGGTCCACGAGCGCTCGGGGAGGACGGCGAGCGCGAGCGCGTTCACACCGAGGATGACGAAGAAGGTCGTGCTGTAGAGCAGCGTGAAGCCGAGCGCCCGGTTGCGGCCACCTGCCACCCGGAACGCCCACCGCCGGTTCAGTGCATAGGCGGTGGTCGTGCCGCAGACGAAGCTCAGTGCCCGGGCGGCGTGCACCCACAGGCCGAGGTGCAGGGCGAGGGTGTAGACGGCGAGGTCGACGACGGCGCTCAACAGGCCGACGACGACGAAGCGGACCAGCTGTCCCCACAGGTCGCCCGGCCTCTGCTGCTCGGTGGTCACGTCGTCCTCAGCTCGCGTTCGACCCGTCCACCGCATGGACGCCCATCGGCACGAGCGTAACGAGCACGCCGTACGGTGCCCGCCCGCGTGGGTGGGCGACGGCGGACACGGCAACAGGGACAATGGCGGGTGCACACATCGGTCCAGCACTGGGAGCAGCACCCATGACCCGCATCGTGATCATCGGCGGCGGCCCGGCCGGGTACGAGGCCGCGCTCGTCGCCGCCCAGCTCGGCGCGGACGTCACCGTCGTCGAGCGCGACGGCATCGGCGGTGCCAGCGTGCTGACCGACTGTGTGCCGTCCAAGACCTTCATCGCCTCCGCCGGTGCGATGACCTGGGTGCGCGACTCCGTCGCCCTGGGGGTCACCGGTACCGAGCTGGGCCGCGCGGCTCTCGACCTGGCGACGGTGAACAGCCGGATCAAGGGCCTGGCGGTCGCCCAGTCCTCGGACATCCACCACCGCCTGGAGTCCGAGGGGGTGCGGATCATCCGTGCCTCGGCCCGGCTCGCCGACGAGGCGCGCGGGCTGACCGTGCACCGGGTCGAGGTGCTGGACGCCGACGGACAGGTCGCCGAGACGATCGAGGGCGACGTGGTGCTCATCGCCACCGGCGCCGACCCGCGGGTGCTGCCGGGCGCCGAGCCGGACGGTGAGCGGATCCTGTCCTGGCGCGACGTCTACGAGCTCGACGAGATGCCCGAGCACCTGATCGTGATCGGCTCCGGCGTCACCGGGGCGGAGTTCGCCTCCGGCTACCTGGAGGCCGGCGTGCCGGTCACCCTGGTGTCCTCGCGCGACCAGGTGCTCCCCGGGGAGGACGCGGACGCCGCGGCCGTCGTCGAGGAGGTCTTCCAGTCCCGGGGTGGCCGGATCGCCGAGCGCAGCCGCGCGGAGAAGGTCGTGCGCACCGAGAAGGGCGTCCGGGTCGAGCTGACCGACGGCCGCGTCGTCGAGGGGTCGCACGCGCTGATGACCGTGGGCACCGTCCCCAACAGCGGCGGGATGAACCTGGAGGCCTGTGGGGTCGAGCTCACGCCGGCCGGGCACGTCGTCGTCGACCGGGTGTCCCGCACCACGGTCGCCGGCGTCTACGCCGCCGGCGACGTGACCGGCGTCTTCCAGCTCGCCTCCGTCGCCGCCATGCAGGGCCGGATCGCCATGTGGCACGCCCTCGGCGAGGCGGTCGCGCCGATCCGGTTGAAGACCGTCTCGGCCAACGTCTTCACCCACCCGGAGATCGCCACCGTCGGCGTGCAGGAGAAGACGCTGACCGAGGACGCCGACGTCGAGGTCGTCCGGTTGCCGCTGGCCACCAACGCCCGGGCCAAGATGGGCGACCTGCACAGCGGGTTCGTCAAGCTGTTCACCCGCCGCTCCACCGACGTCGTCGTCGGCGGTGTCGTGGTCGCCCCGGGGGCGTCGGAGCTGATTCTGCCAATCGCGCTCGCGGTCACGAAGGGCCTGACCGCCGGGGACCTGGCGCAGACCTTCGCGATCTACCCGTCGCTGTCCGGGTCGATCACCGAGGCCGGCCGCCGGCTGATGGGGATCGAGGACGAGCACAGCTGACCCCCGGGGCGCTGCCCCCGAGCGTCCCGGCCGGGAGCCCGTGGGCGGCCTGGGATCGTCCACTCCAGTTCTGCGGTGATCGTGCCGATCCTGATCGAGATCCCTTCTCGGTCAGGAGCTCCCCGTGCACTTCCACCACCGACTGCGCCTCCGTTCCGGAGGACTGGTCACGGTCTCAGTCGTGCTGGCTGGGATGCTCGCGACCGGCCCGGGCCACGCCCGCGCGGACGACGCGTCATCGGCCACTCCGACCGTCACCGCCGACGCGACCGAGGCACCCACGGCGACCGAGGCACCGGCGACCTCTGCGGCGCCGCTGACCTCCGAGGCGCCGGTCACGACCGAGGCGCCGACGACGACCGAGGCACCGACGACGACCGAGGCGCCGGCGACGACCGAGGCACCGGTCACGACAGAGGTGCCGGCGACGACCACCGTGGAAGCGGCGGACGACGCGGCCGCGCCCGAGCCCGAGCCCGGTGACATCGTGCTGGGTGAGCTGGTGCAGGCCTACGCGGACCCGGCTCCGTCCGACCCGGGCCACGAGGCGGAAGCCGAGCACGATGCGGCCGAGCACGACGAGGCCGGACACGACGAGGCCGGACACGACGAGGCCGGACACGACGACACACTGCTCAGCTGGGTGCAGACCGAGTCCGGCGACACGGTCCGGGTCTCCACCGGTGACGTGACGGACGTGGAGACGGGTGCCACCGTCCAGGTGACCCTGGGCGCCGAGGTCCAGGACACCGCCGCGGTGGAGGGGCTGGAGCCGGCACACGAACTCGTCGCCGCTGAGGTCCTCGCCGCATCCGAGGAGCCGGTGACGGCCCCCACGGTGGCCGCGGTCAACCACGAGGTCACCGTCGTGCTGATGCAGCCCGGGGGCTTCGCCCGCGATTCCACCACCCTCGCGACCCTGACGAACGTGGTGAACGGCGCGGTGGGCGACTTCTGGGAGCAGCAGTCCGCCGGCGCAGCGCGCTTCGGCGTGGTGGCCGGGTTCGACTGGGCGACGACGACCGCGACCTGCAGCGACCCGTTCGCCCTGTGGCAGGCCGCCGCCGATCGGGCGGGCTGGACCGCGGGGGCACGCAAGCACCTCCTCGTCTACGTGCCCTCCGGGGCGCCGGGCTGCAGCTACGGCCTGGGCACCCTGGGCACGAGCATCGACAGCGGCGGGCTCGCCTACGTCCAGGCCCCGGCCACCTCCGTGGTGGCACACGAGTTCGGGCACAACATGGGGCTGAACCACTCGTCGCAGCTCCAGTGCTCGGCAACGGTGGAGGAGTCGGCGGCCTCGACGTGTCAGGTCAGCTCCTACCGTGACTACTACGACGTCATGGGGATCTCCTGGGGCCAGGTGGGGAGCCTGAGCGCTCTCCACGCGAGCGCCCTGGGCGTCCTGCCGGCCGCGCAGCAGGTGGAGGTGACCCCGGCCAGCGGGGCGGGGGTCCACACGCTCTCACCCATCTCCGGGTCCAGCGGCACGCGAGCGGTGAAGCTGACCGCCTCCAGCAAGGTCGCCTACTGGCTGGAGTTCCGGCCGGGCA